>NZ_JBHMCY010000003.1:0-115405 GCF_042430725.1 Streptomyces cinereospinus
CCCGGCGCGTCGACGGCGGCGCGCGCGCCGTCGCGGTCCGCCCGCGCGGCGCGGAAGGCGGCCAGCGCGGCGGCCTCACCGGGGAGTTCGTCGCCGGCCGGGGCGGGTTCGGCGAGCGCGCCGAGCGCGCGGGCGAGCCGCTCGGCCTGCTCGCGGGTGGCGTCGTCGGCAGCGTCCAGTGGCTCTCCGCTCAGCAAACGCTCCGCCGTTTCGCGGTCCAGCCAGCTGTCCTGCTCGTCGGCCATCACATGTCCCTCTGCGTCCGCGTGCGCCCAGGCGTCACACTCGCGGACGACACCGCGCCCTCGCGCGGTTCTCGCTGGGGCGGCAGGGCATCGAGCACTCCGGCGGATTCCGGATCGTCGCCCGGGTCGCCGAGCAGCTCGGCGAGTCGTTTCAGCCCCCGGTGCGCCGCGGTGCGCACGGCACCGGCCCGTTTGCCGAGCGTCTCGGCGGCGGTCTTCGCGTCCAGGCCCACCACGACCCGCAGCACCACGGCCTCCGCCTGGTCCTGCGGCAGCCGGGCGATCAGCGCGAGGGCGCGGTCGGTGGCCAGGGCCTCGATCGCCTCGCCCGCGGTGTCGGAGTCGGCGGCCCGGCCGGTCAGCTCGGTCTCGTCACCGCCGATCGCGGGCCGTCGCCCGCGCATCCGGACGTGGTCCAGCGCGCGGTTGCGGGCTATCCGGGCGGCCCACCCCCGGAACCGGTCCGCGTCGCCGTCGAACCGCGCCAGGTCCCGGGCTATCTGCAACCAGGCCTCGGACGCCACGTCCTCGGCGTCGGGGTCGCCGACCAGGGTCCGCACGTAGCCGAGCAACCGCGGGTGCACCGCGCGGTACACCGTCCGGAACGCGGTCTCGTCACCGCCCTGTGCCGCGAGCACCGCGGCCGTCAGCTCCGCGTCGTCCCCCACCGCGCGCGCCCTTCTTTGCGCCCAGACCGGTTCCGCTCCCGCGGACCCGGTTCTTGCCGTTGGTTCCTCGATCAGTCGTCGCGGTGCCAGGACCGCTGTGGTCGCGGTGATATGCCCGCCTCCGCACTCCGGCGCGAAAGGCACGTTACGTCTTGAAACCGCTCGCCGTCCATGTCGGCCGGGGTTGCAACCGACTCGTGACGCGCGGGGGTGTGACAGAAAACGCGCGCACGGCGCTGTAGGAGATACGGGCCGCCGCGCGGCCCGTGCCGCGCGACGGCCGGGGCCTCTCCTGTGGGGGGTGGCGGCCCCGGCCGTTGCCTTGGCGGCGAAGCGGCTTGCTTCTTCCTCTGCGCCGCCTGCTTTCTCTGCGCCGCCTGCTCTCTCTGCGCTGCCTCTTCCACCGCGCCGCCTGCTTCCTCTGCGCCGCCTGCTTCCTCTGCCTACTTCTTCCTGCTCCGCTCCTCGGCCCGGCCGGGGTCGTCGTCGGGCCGGCCGCCCGCGGCGGCGGGGCTCTCCTCGGCGCCGGGGCCGCGCCGGGCGGCGGGGCCGCCCGCGGCGGCACCGCCCGCGGCGGCGGGGCTCTCCTCGGCGCCGGCCCGCGTCAGCAGCTCGGCGAAGTACGCCTCGACGTGCGCCGCGCCGCCCGCGGCGGCGGCCAGCCGCTGCCAGGCCGTGGCGTCCGGCGACCTGCCGCTGCCGGCGACCTGTCCGTAGGCGCGGCAGTGCGCCTCGGTGTCCCGGGCGGTGGCGGGTCGGTCCGGCGCCGGGAGCGCGGTGCGGGACGGGGCCGGGGCGGCGGAGCCGCTCCCCGCCTGCGGCGCGGTCGGCCGGTCCTCGCGACCGGCCTGGCCCGAGGAGGGCGAAGCGGTCGCGGACGGCGGGCCGGACGGGCCCGGCGCACCGATCGTCGCCACCGCGACGCCGCCCGCGGTGAGGCTCGCGAGCAGCACGGCGAGCGTGGTGCGCACCGTGCGCGCCGGGGGCCGCCGCCGGGGGCGCCAGTCGTCCGGGCGCCGGGTGCGCGCCCGGTGCGCCCCCGCCTCGCGGGCCGCCACGAACGCGGCCACGGCCCGCTGCTCGGCCGCCGCGTCGACGCCGCCGTCACGCAGGGCCGCGCCGAGCAGCGCCTCGAACCGCGTGCCGGGCTCACCGGGCCCGGGCACGGCACCGTGCGGGTGCGCACGCCGGCGGCCGAAGGCTCCTCCGCCGTCTGGCCCTTCACCCATGTCCGTTCCTGTTCCTCCACGCGCCGCCCGGCCGGACCGGCGCGGGCCCCGTCCGCCGGTCCGCGGGACTGCCGCCGCCGTCGTTCATGTCGACTCACCCAGCGTCCCGGAGCCGTCATCCGTCACACCCGTACCGCCCAGCCGCCGGGCGAGCTGCCGCAGCCCCCGGTGGGCGGCGGTGCGCACCGCCCCGGGCCGCTTGCCGAGGACCCGGGCGGCGGCGGGGCCGTCCAGCCCGACCACGACGCGCAGCAGCACCGCCTCCGCCTGATCGCGCGGCAGGCCGCGGACCAGGGCCAGGGCGTACTCGGTGGAGATCGACTCCAGGGCCTGCTCGTGCGTGTCGTGCGCGGCGGGCAGCGCCAGTACGTCCGCCTCGAGCGCCGTCGGCTGCGGCCGTGCCCGGCGCCGGCGCAGGTGGTCCAGCGCCCGGTGCCGGGCGATGGTCGCCGTCCAGCCGCGGAAACCGGCGCCGTCCCCGCGGAACCGGCCGAGGTCCCGGGCGATCTCCAGCCACGCGTCGGACGCCACGTCCTCCGCGTCCTCGCCGACCAGCCCCCGCAGGTACCCGAGCAGCCGTGGCTGCACGAGCCGGTACACGACCGCGAACGCCGCCTCGTCACCGTCCTGGGCCCGCGCGACCGCCGCGCCCACTTCCCCGTCGTACGCCTGTACGCGCCGGGGTTCCCCTCCCTGGCCCAAGACCGTCCTCGTTCGTACGGGTCGTAGCGATGTCCCCGGTGCGGCACGTTCCTGCGGTGCCGTCACCCCCCGAGGTCATCAGCGTCGGCCCGCACAGAAGTGTCACAGCCGTCACACGGGCGCCGCGTCACGCCGGCCGCGTCGCGTCCCGGCACAGCAGCCGCAGCGAGCCCTCGCCGGCGAAGCACCGGCGGGCCTCGTCGATGGGGTCCCAGAGGCGGCCGTCCGGGGTGCGGACCCAGTGGTCACCGCCGCTCGCCCACCACTCGGCCCCGACGTGGCGGGCCATCACCTCGCCGGCGTACGCGCCGAGCCCGCGCAGCACGTGCTCCACGGCGGCGTACGGCGTCTGCTCCCGGCGCAGCTCCTCGATCATCCGGTCGGCCCGCCACAGGGACTGCTCGGAGTAGTCGAGCCGCAGCCGCGCCCCCTCCCGCAGGGTCGCCACCACGTCCGCCGCCCACCGCACCGGCTTCGCCGCGGCCGAGGGCCTGTTCCCGGGGGTCGTCCCCGCCTGAGTCGTCGTCACAGTCTGGGTCGTCACACTGGGAGCAGCGCACCGCGGCCGCGATTCGTCACGCGTTCCGGGCCGCTGCCCGCAACCGGCGCAGGACCGCCCCACCACTCCCCCAGGACGGTCACAGGATCCTTGCGCGGCGCCGCGTTCACGCCTGTCCTCTGCCGTACGGCCGCCCGGCACCCGGGCCGGGCGGGGGCGGCTCAGGCGTGCCGGGCCCGGCGGGACACCACCGCGCGCAGCACCCGCCGTCCCTGCGTGGAGACCTCCAGGGCGCGCCGCAGGCCCGTCGTGCCGTGCCCGGTGAGGAGTTCCAGGACGGTGACCTGGCGGCGCAGCTCGGCGGCGACGAGCGGGGACATGTCCTCGGCGCCGCCCTCACGCCGGGTGTCGACCGGGGCGGTGCCGTCCTCCGCGGGGTCGAGCAGCCGGTGGACCTGCAAGGACGCCACCGAGCAGCCGTCGGCCCAGACCCGCGCCTCGGCGGCGGACCGCACGGCGGGGGCGGCGGCCAGCATCCGCCGGACCAGCAGCGCGGCCTCGTCCTCGACGTCCTCCGCGGCCACCACGTCCGCCACGCCCAGCTGCCCGCGCACCGCGTCCAGCAGGGCGCCCCACTCCCCGGCGTCGCCGCTGTCCGTGAGGTTCGCCCACAGCGGCCGCAGCACCTCGTCGTCACCGCCCAGCAGGGGCACGCACCGATCCAAACAAGCCAGCGCACTGACGGTCAGCCCTCGTTCGTCGGCCTGCGCGATCAGTTCCACCAGGCTCATGCACGCCTCCCGTCCCGGGGCGCCAACCGTTACGGAGCCCGCACTTCCCCTTACTGCGCGCCATCCTGCCGTACTGTCACACCGGCGGGGCGGCGGGTGGGTGAAGGAACAGGGAGAAACGGTTTTCGGCCAACCGCCCTCCAGGGAGACACCCCCTATCCCAGGCGGTCCGCCAGTCGGCGGAACCCCGTCCAGGACAGGTCCGGCTCGTCCGCGTCCCACAGCTTCTGGACGGTGGCCCGCAGCGGCATCCGGATCCCCGCCGCCACCTGCTCCTGCGTCTGGGTGTTCGCCAGGTCGCACCAGACGGCGAAGGAACCGCCGAGTATCTGCCCGTCGTAGCGGGCCGCGACCGGCGCGGTCCCGCGCAGCACCCGGGGCGTCCACTGCTCGTAGATCCGCTGCCCCGTCGGGTAGACGAACGTCTGCGGCTGCCCGAGGACGTAGTAGAGGAACTCGTCGTTGTAGTTGAGGACCTCGCGCCCGGCGCTCAGGTACTCCGCCGGCTGCCGCGCGCCGATCTCCTTGCCCGTCCAGTACGCGACCTCGATGTCCCGGTCGGGCCGCACGGACGTACCGGTGTAGAAGCCGTCGTTCCACGCGCGCGGGGTGCGGTCGTGGGCGCGGACCGTGGCGGCGCGGTCGTTGAGCCAGCCGGTGGCGAGGTCGGCGACGGTGCCGCCGGAGCCGTACGCCGTGCGCGCGGCGGCCGCGAGCTGCGGGTAGGAGGCCTCCGGGTCGGACGCCGTCAGGGCCCGGTACTCGTCGCCGCCGAGGTGCCACCGGCCGCCGGGGAAGAGCCCGGCGTACTCGTCGAGCAGCTCGTCGACGATCCTGGCGGCCGCGGGGTCGGAGATGTCGACGGCGCCGGCGGCCGCGACCCCCTGCGCGTCGCGCAGTTGCAGGTCGGGGTGGGCGGCGATCACCGCTCCGAGATGCCCCGGCGAGTCGATCTCCGGCACGACCGTGATGTGCCGGCTCCGGGCCAGCCGGACGATCCGCCGGACCTCCGCCTTGGTCAGATGCTGCCGCGAGACGATCTCGGGGTGCGTGTCCGACTGGATGCGGAACCCCTGGTCGTCGGAGAAGTGCAGCCCCAGCTCGTTGAACTTCAGATCGCCCAGCTCCCGCACCCGGGCCTCGATCCAGTCGGCCGTGAAGTGCTTGCGGGCGATGTCCAGCATCAGCCCGCGCCGCTGCTTGGCGGGCCCGTCCCGCACGATGCCCTCGGGCGCCGCGCCGCCGTCGCGCACCGCCTGCTTCAGCGTGCGGGTCCCGTAGAAGACCCCCGCCTCACCGGCCGCGCTGATGCCGACCCGCCCCTCGCGCACGGTCATGGTGTACGACTCCTGGTCCGCGCCCCGCGCCCCGCTCAGCGCCAGCCGCACGTCCCCCGCCCGGGTGTCCCCCCGCTGTCCCGCGTAGCTCAGCCCCAGCTCGCCGGCGAGCAGCCGCCCCTCGTCGGCCAGGCCGGCGTCGCTCACCACGACGCGCTGCCCCCGCTCGGGGCGCCAGCCGGGGCCGCGCGCCGGGGAGTGGTCGCGGACGGCCGGGATGGTGCGCGGCGCCGTGGACACGGGGTAGGAGCGGGTGGGGGCCGGAGTGGGGCTCGGCGCGGCCGCCGCCGAGCTGCCGTCCGGCGCGCGGGCCGCCGTACCGGCCGGTCCGGCGCCGTCGCCGCCGGCCCACAGTCCCAGGCTCAGCCCGACGAGCACCACCGCGGTGGCGACCGTCGTCATCAGCCACCGCCTGCGCCTCACGCTCCGCGCCGGTGCCCGGCGCCTGTGCTGGCTCACCCCGCCAACCTACGATCCCTGGCGTCCACCACGCGTCCTCAAACTCTCCGTCCGGGTGAAGTTCGAGCATCTCTCGGACATGCCGTGACCACTATCGATAGCCTGACGGCACATCCCTCACATGATCCCCTGCCGACACACGTGACGCCCACGAGGACCCACGCTGCCCGCGCACCGTCTCCCAGACCTCCCCGGCCGGGTCGCCGTGCCGGCTCAGCTCCGTGACCTGCCGTCCCCCCTGGCGCACTTCAACACCGCTCCCGCCGACGAGCTCCGGCAGTCCCTGCTGTCCTGCCTGCACAGCCTCCGCTGGGCGCACCGCCTCACGGCGCACCGCCCCTACCCCGACCCGGACGCCCTGCTCGCCGCCTCCGACGAGGCCGCCTACGACCTGACGGCGGGCGACCTGGCGGAGGCGCTGGCCGCGGAGTCCCTGCCCGGGCTGCCCGAGGACGCGTACGCGGCGGCCCGCACCGCACTGAGCGCGGCGCACGCGGCGTACGAGGCCCGCTTCGGGCACGTGTTCGTCATCTGCGTGCACGGCGTCCCCCCGGACGAGGTCCCCGACCGCCTGCTGGCCGCCGTCCGGTCACGATTGGCGAACGATCCGGAGGAGGAGCGGGCGATCGTCGCAGAGGAACTGCGCCGCCTCGCACGGGCCCGGCTGGCGGGTCTCCTCCGAGGCGCGGGGAACCGCACGACCAGCGCAAACGGCGCCGGGTCCGCCCAGTGAACCGGACACTCCATCCCAGAAGCCCGCAATCCTCACCCATCCGCGTGCCACTTTGATCACACCGGCAGACCCCGGCTCATCCGAGCGGCAGCACGTGGCTACGATGCTGGGGGCCGGTGGACCGTACCCGGCCGGGCCCGTCCGACGCCGAAGCCGGCAGGCCCCAGTCCCCGCTCCCGGAGGGTTCTTCCGTGCCGGCTGGAACGCTGTACCGCGGCCGGGAAGGAATGTGGTCCTGGGTGGCTCACCGAGTCACCGGCGTCCTCATCTTCTTCTTCCTGTTCGTACATGTGCTGGACACCGCGCTCGTCCGCGTCTCCCCCGAGGCGTACGACGAGGTCGTGGCCACCTACAAGACGCCGCTCGTCGCCGTGCTGGAGTACGGCCTCGTCGCCGCCATCCTCTTCCACGCGCTCAACGGCCTGCGCGTCATCGCCGTCGACTTCTGGTCGAAGGGCCCGCGCTACCAGAAGCAGATGCTCTGGACCGTCATGGCCGTCTGGCTCGTGCTGATGCTGGGGGCGATCTACCCCGTCCTCGGCCACGCCGCTCGTGAAGTCTTCGGGAGCTGACGATCATGTCCACGACTGAGAAGACCGCTTCCGGTATCGGCCCCGTCGAGGGCGCCGCCCTCTACACGGTCGACAACCCCGCGCCGCTCATCGAGCCGCCGCGCAAGCGCACCAAGAAGACCCCGCGGACCACCCGCGGCAACTTCGAGATGGCCGCCTGGCTCTTCATGCGGCTGTCCGGCATCGTGCTGGTCGTCCTGGTCATCGGCCACCTGCTGATCCAGCTCGTGCTGGACGGCGGCGTCTCCAAGATCGGCTTCGCCTTCGTGGCCGGCCGCTGGGCGTCCCCGTTCTGGCAGGTCTGGGACCTGCTGATGCTGTGGCTGGCGATGCTGCACGGCGCCAACGGCCTGCGCACCATCATCAACGACTACGCGGAGCGCGCGAACACGCGCCTGTGGCTGAAGGGCCTGCTGTACACCGCCACGGTGTTCACCATCCTGCTGGGCACGCTGGTGATCTTCACCTTCGACCCGAACATCCGCTAGGCACGGGGCTGAGGTACTCCTGATGAAGATCCACAAGTACGACACCGTCATCGTCGGCGCCGGTGGCGCGGGCATGCGCGCCGCCATCGAGGCGACCAAGCGCAGCCGCACCGCCGTGCTGACCAAGCTCTACCCCACCCGCTCCCACACGGGCGCCGCGCAGGGCGGCATGGCCGCCGCGCTGGCCAACGTGGAGGAGGACAACTGGGAGTGGCACACCTTCGACACGGTCAAGGGCGGTGACTACCTGGTCGACCAGGACGCCGCCGAGATCCTCGCGAAGGAGGCCATCGACTCGGTCCTCGACCTGGAGAAGATGGGCCTGCCGTTCAACCGCACCCCGAACGGCACGATCGACCAGCGCCGCTTCGGCGGGCACAGCCGCAACCACGGCGAGGCCCCGGTCCGCCGCTCCTGCTACGCGGCCGACCGCACCGGCCACATGATCCTCCAGACGCTGTACCAGAACTGCGTCAAGGAGGGCGTGGAGTTCTTCAACGAGTTCTACGTCCTGGACCAGCTGATCACCGAGGTCGACGGCATCAAGCACTCGGCCGGCGTGGTGGCGTACGAGCTGGCGACCGGGGAGATCCACATCTTCCAGGCCAAGGCCGTGATCTACGCGTCCGGCGGCTGCGGCAAGTTCTTCAAGGTGACGTCGAACGCGCACACGCTGACCGGTGACGGCCAGGCCGCGGTCTACCGCCGGGGTCTGCCGCTGGAGGACATGGAGTTCTTCCAGTTCCACCCGACCGGCATCTGGCGCATGGGCATCCTGCTCACGGAGGGCGCCCGCGGTGAGGGCGGCATCCTGCGCAACAAGGACGGCGAGCGCTTCATGGAGAAGTACGCGCCGGTCATGAAGGACCTGGCGTCCCGCGACGTCGTGTCCCGCTCCATCTACACCGAGATCCGCGAGGGGCGCGGCTGCGGTCCCGAGGGCGACCACGTCTACCTGGACCTCACCCACCTGCCGCCGGAGCAGCTGGACGCCAAGCTCCCGGACATCACCGAGTTCGCGCGCACCTACCTCGGCATCGAGCCGTACACGGACCCGATCCCGATCCAGCCGACCGCGCACTACGCCATGGGCGGCATCCCCACCAACGTCGAGGGCGAGGTCCTGTCGGACAACACCACCGTCGTGCCGGGCCTGTACGCCGCCGGCGAGGTCGCCTGCGTGTCCGTGCACGGCGCCAACCGCCTGGGCACCAACTCGCTGCTGGACATCAACGTGTTCGGCAAGCGGGCGGGCATCGCGGCGGCGGAGTACGCGCAGAAGGCGTCCTTCGTCGAGCTGCCGGACGACCCGGAGTCCCTCGTCGTGGCGCAGATCGAGCGGCTGCGGACCTCCACGGGCAACGAGCGGGTGGCCATCCTGCGGCGTGAGCTGCAGGAGACCATGGACGCGAACGTCATGGTGTTCCGCACCGAGCAGACGATCAAGACGGCGGTCGAGAAGATCGCCGAGCTGCGCGAGCGGTACCGGAACGTGGCGATCCAGGACAAGGGCAAGCGGTTCAACACGGACCTGCTGGAGGCCATCGAGCTGGGCAACCTGCTCGACCTGGCGGAGGTCATGGCGGTCTCCGCGCTGGCCCGCAAGGAGTCCCGCGGCGGCCACTACCGCGAGGACTACCCCAACCGCGACGACGTCAACTTCATGCGCCACACCATGGCGTACCGCGAGGTCGGCGCCGACGGGTCCGAAACCGTCCGTCTCGACTACAAGCCGGTCGTCCAGACCCGCTACCAGCCGATGGAGCGTAAGTACTGATGGCTACCCCCGTTCTGGACAAGGCCGAGACCCCTGGCTCGGGGTCCGCGGCCTCCCCGTACATCACCGTCACCTTCCGGATCCGCCGGTTCAACCCGGAGGTCTCGGCGGAGGCGGCCTGGGAAGACTTCCCGCTGGAGATCGACCCCAAGGAGCGCGTCCTCGACGGCCTGCACAAGATCAAGTGGGATCTGGACGGCACCCTGACGTTCCGCCGCTCCTGCGCGCACGGCATCTGCGGCTCGGACGCCATGCGGATCAACGGCAAGAACCGCCTCGCCTGCAAGACGCTGATCAAGGACATCAACCCCGAGAAGCCGATCACGGTCGAGCCCATCAAGGGCCTGACGGTCCTGAAGGACCTGGTCGTGGACATGGAGCCGTTCTTCCAGGCGTACCGGGACGTGATGCCCTTCCTGATCACGAAGGACACCAACGAGCCGACGCGCGAGCGGTTGCAGTCCGCCGAGGACCGCGAGCGCTTCGACGACACCACGAAGTGCATCCTCTGCGCGGCGTGCACGTCCTCGTGCCCGGTGTTCTGGAACGACGGCCAGTACTTCGGCCCGGCGGCGATCGTCAACGCCCACCGGTTCATCTTCGACTCGCGTGACGAGGCCGGTGAGCAGCGCCTAGAGATCCTCAACGACCGCGACGGCGTGTGGCGCTGCCGCACGACGTTCAACTGCACGGACGCCTGCCCGCGCGGTATCGAGGTCACCAAGGCGATCCAGGAGGTGAAGCGGGCGCTGATCACGCGCCGCTTCTGAGTCCCTTCCGCACCACCGCGCCAGGGCCCCGTTTTCCGGTGACACACCGGAGGCGGGGCCCTGGCGCGTTCTCCCGGGGGTGTCCGAGGCGGGCACCGCCCCGCCGACGACCGTACGGGCCGCCCCGGGCAATGCCGGGGTTCGGGCGATCGCCGCCCTACGCTGACGGTATGTCAGATGACGAGTCGTACGAGCTGCTCGGTTTCGACAACGTGCTGTTTCCCGTCGGGGACCTCGGCGAGGCCGTGGGCTTCTACGAGAGGGCCGGCTTCACGACGGGGTTCCGGCTCGACGAGGCCGGGATCGCGCTGCTGAGGGTCGGGGGTGAGACGCCCGGACTGCTGCTGCGCGAGGAGGAGGAGTTCGGGTACCGGCCGCCGCCGTGGCCGTCCCCGCGGGTGTGGGTGGAGGTGCCGGACGCGCGGGCGGCGGCCGGGGCGCTGACCGCCGCCGGGATCCCCCTGCTGGACGACCCCTCACCGGTGATCACGGGGTGGGCGGTGGAGATCGCCGACCCCTGGGGGAACGTCGTCGGCTTCACGGACTACAGCAAGCGGCCGGAGCTGGGCCGAAGACCCTGACACCGGCCGCCCCGAGGCACCCCCCGCCATCGTCTTGAACGCGTTCAAACGACAGGCCCAGTGACCGCCCCGCCGAGGACGGTGGTGCGCCGACCAAGTCCGAGCAGACCCGCGCGCTGATCCTGGAGACGGCGATGCGGCTGTTCCGGGAGCGCGGGTACGACCGGACCACCATGCGGGCCATCGCCCGGGAGGCCGGTCTCCGTCGGCAACGCCCACTACTACTTCGCCGGCAAGGAACACCTGATCCAGGGCTTCTACGACCGGGTCGCCGCCGACCACCGGGCGGCGGTCCGGGAGGTGCTGGAGCGGGAGACCGACCTCCAGGCGCGGCTCGCGGGCGTGCTGAAGGCGTGGCTGGACGTGGCGACGCCCTACCACGAGTTCGCGGTGCAGTTCTTCAAGAACGCCGCCGACCCCGACAGCCCGCTCAGCCCGTTCTCCCCGGAGTCGGAGCACGCGCGCGGGGAGGCGATCAGCGTCCACCGGGAGGTGCTCTCGGGGTCCCGGACCAAGGTGCCGGCCGAACTCCGGGACGTCCTGCCCGAACTGATGTGGCTGTCCCAGATGGGTCTCGTCCTGCACTGGATCTTCGACCGCACGGAGGGGCGGGAGCGCAGCTACCGCCTGGCCGAACGCGGCGCGCGGCTCACCGCGCGGGGCGTCTCCCTGGCCCGCTTCCGGGTGCTGCGGCCGCTGGTGCTGGAGGTGCACGAGCTGTTCACGGACTTCCTGCCGGGGATGACCGGGACGCTGCCGGATCCGGGCGCGCGGAGCGGGCCGGACGACCGGGGGCCGGGCACCTGATCCACCCGTCCCGGCCGGCCCCGCCCGCCGCGGCCGGGGCCGGTCAGGACGGAGCCGGGGGCCGGCCAGGAGGACCGGAACCCGGTCAGGCCGGGGTCATGTGACCGCGTCCAGCTCCCCCTCGGCCAGCTCCACGTCGTACGCCAGCGGCCCCTCGCCGACCTCCACGTGCCCCGCGCGCGAGGCGTGCGCCCCGGCGGCCGTCGCCAGCAGGTACGTGCCCGGCGCCGGTACCGCGACGATGTAGGAGCCGTCCGCCAGGGACGTCACCCGGTCGAGCTGCCGGCCACCGGGCGACAGCAGCGTCACCGCCGCCCCCGCCACCGGCTCGCCGTCCGGCGTGCGGACGAATCCGTGGACCACCGAGGCGGGGCCCTGCGCGGGCACCGGCGCCGCCGCCTCCTCCCTCGGCTCCACCGCCAGATGCGGCAGCCGCCTCTCCAGGCCGGCCGGCAGCCACCAGTTGGCCCTGCCCAGCAGGTGCATCGCGGCCGGCACCAGCGCCGTACGGAGGACGAACGCGTCCAGCGCGACCGCCGCCGCCAGGCCGATGCCCGCCATCGCGCCCTCCATGTCACCGCTGAGCACGAAGGCGGAGAAGACGCAGATCATGATCAGGGCGGCGCAGTTGATGACGCGGCCGGTCTCCGCGAGGCCGACGCGCACCGCGCGCGCGTTGTCCTTGGTGTGCACCCACTCCTCGTGCATCCGGCTCACCAGGAACACCTGGTAGTCCATCGACAGGCCGAACAGCAGGGACAGCATGATCACCGGCAGGAACGCCGTGATCGGTCCCTCCTTGCCGATGCCGAGCAGTTCGGTGCCCCAGCCCCACTGGAAGACCGCCACCAGCACGCCGAACGACGCGGCCGCCGCGATCAGGTTCATCACCGCCGCCGTGAGCGGGACCACCAGCGAGCGGAACGCCACCAGCAGCAGCAGGAAGCCCAGCGCGATGATCGTCGCGATGAAGTACGGCAGCCGGTCGCCGGTCACCGACGCGAAGTCCTTGAAGACCGCCGTCACGCCTCCCACGTGCGCCTCGGCGCCCGAGGCCGGGATCACCTCGTCGCGCAGCACGTCGATCAGCCGGTCCGTCTCCTCGGACTGCGGTGAGGTGGCCGGCACCACCTGGATCACCGTGACGTCGTTCACGGGCGGCAGGGCCGCCACCTGGGCGACGCCCTCGGCCGACTCGATGCGCGAGACCAGCGCGTCGGGGGCCGGGCCGTCGACCACCACCTGGAGTGGGCCGTTGGAGCCGGGCCCGAAGCCCTCGGCGAGCAGGTCGTACGCCTGCCGGGTGGTCGTCGTGTCCTGGTGGTTGCCCTGGTCGGTGGCGCCCAGCCGGATGGACAGGACGGGCAGGGACAGCACCACCATGACCGCGAGCGCGAGCGCCGCGACCGCGCGCGGGCGCCTCTGCACGTACCACGACCAGCGCGCCGCCGGTCCGCCCGCCTCCTCCGGCTCCGGTCCCGCGTGGGCCAGCCGGTGCCGCTGCCGGCGGCTGAGCACCCGCATGCCGAGCAGCCCAGCACAGCGCGGCCCAGTTGCGCCGGTTCGTCGCCGACGCCTCGCACGAGCTGCGCACCCCGCTGTCCGCGATACGCGGCTACCTCCAGCTCTACGACAAGGGCATGCTGCGCGACCCGGCCGACCGCCGACGGGCCTGGGAGCGGGTGCTCGCGGAGGCCGACCGGATGGGCCGGCTGGTGGACGAACTGCTCACCCTGGCCCGCCTCGACCAGCAGCCCGAACTGCGCTTCCGCCCGGTGGACGTCAGCCGCCTGGTGCGCGAGGCCGCCGAGGACCTGCGGGTGCAGCAGCCGGAGCGGCCGGTCCGCGTCCGCGCCGACGGCTCGGTGCTGGTGCACGCCGACGAGTCCGGGTTGCGCCAGGTCCTCGGCAACCTCCTCACCAACGTGCGCGTCCACACGCCCGCCGACGTGCCGGTGCGGTGCGGGGTGGAACGGGCGGAGGACGGCGTGGTCCGGCTGTACGTGGCCGACGACGGGCCCGGACTGGACGCGGAGGACGCGGCCCGGGTCTTCGACCGCTTCTTCCGCGCGGGCGGCGGCGCGGGCAGCGGGCTGGGGATGGCGATCGTGCAGGGCGTGGTCCAGGCGCACGGGGGCGAGGTGGGGGTGCGTACGGCGCCGGGCGAGGGGCTCGCGGTGACGGTGACGCTGCCGGCGCGGGCGCCGGTGCCGGCGTAGCGCCGGGTCCCGTCCGGCGACGGCCCTCGCCGCTCGGAGTGCGGCCCGGCGGCGTCGGGCGCGTGCTCTCCGACGCCCCGGGCGTCGCCGGGCTTGCGGCGGCCGTCAGAGAGGACCTCGGGCCTCGGTGGTCAGCAGCGCCCACACCGTCTTGCCGCCGCTGCGGCTCCACACGCCCCACGCCGCGGCCACGTGCTCCACCAGGTGCAGGCCCCGGCCGGCCTCCTCGACGTCGTCGACCGCCCGCAGGCGGGGCGCGCGGCGGTCCTCGTCGGAGACCTCCAGCAGGCAGGAGCCGTCCGCCAGCGCGGTCACCGCCACCTCGAACTCGGTCGCGGTGCGCGGTGCGTGGCGTACGACGTTGGTGGCGAGCTCGGACACCAGCAGCACGGCGTCGGCCACCGACGGGGCGCCGGGGCCGTGGCCCCAGTCGGTCAGGTGGTCCCGGACCCGGCGCCGGGCGAGGCCGACGGAAGCCGGGTGCCGGGGCAGCCGGAAGGCGCAGCGTCTCACCACGTTCGCTCCTCATCACACGCACACCTTCGACACATGGTGCGGTGTCCACGCGCTGTCCGGCGTCACTTGGGCCGATCCCCCGCGGTGGCCGGGTGCCGCGGGTTCACGTCGGTCCGCCGCCGTGCGGCGGACGGGGCGTCAGATCCAGGTGAGCCGCCAGAGGCGGAACACCCCGGTCCCGTCGGTGAGGTACGGTCCGCCGCCGACGGCCTCGTCGGTGACGACGTACTCCTTGCGCTGCCACAGCGGGATGAGCGGCACGTCGCGGGCGACGGTCTCCTGCAGGGCGCGCAGGTCGTCGGCGGCGCGGCCGCGGTCGGCGTGCCGGCGGCCGGCCAGGATGAGCCGGTCGACGTCCCGGCTGGCGTACCCGGTGCGCAGGGGGGAGCCGCTGCCGACGAGCGGGGCGGCGAAGGTGTCCGGATCCGGGTAGTCGGCGATCCAGCCGACGGCGTACAGGTCGAGCCGGCCGGACGCCCACTGCCGCTGGAAGTCGGTCCACTCGTAGCCCTGGACGGTCACCTCGAACAGTCCGCCCTCCTCCAGTTGCCGCCGGATCTCGGCGGCCTCCTCGGCCCCGGCGCCGGGGCCCGCGCGGTAGCCGTAGGTGAGGGGGACCGGGAGGGTGACGCCGGCCCGGACGAGCTGCGCACGCGCCGTGCGCGCGTCCCGGGCCGGGTAGTTGTCGAAGAAGGACGTGGTGTGGCCCGTGAGGCCGGCCGGGATCAGCGAGTACAGCGGGTCGACGGTCCCTTGGTGCACCGTGGCGGCGAGCCGGTCCCGGTCGATCAGCCGGCTCACGGCCTGCCGGACGCCGGGGTCGTGCAGGGGCGAGCCGGCCCGGACGTTGAGGTGGAGGTTGCGGGTCTCGAAGCTGTCGGACTCGAAGACACGCAGCCCCGGGTCGCTCGGGGAGAGGCCGGCGAGCAGGTCGGGGGGCAGTCGCCGGGTGGCCACGTCGACGGTGCCGGTCCGCCAGGCCTTCTCCAGCGCCTCGGAATCGGCGTAGTAGCGGAGTGTGACGGGCTGTCCGGTGCCGTCGACGGCTCCCCGATAGGCGGGATTGGGGGCGAGAGTCGCCTTTTCGTTCGCCGTGTACGCGGTGAGGGTGTACGGGCCGGTGCCGTCCACCGCGCCGTCCTCGCGCAGGGCGTCCGCCGGGTACGCGGTGCGGTCGACGATGGAGCCGGCGCCGGTGGCCACCTTGAACGGGAAGGTCGCGTCGGAGTCCGACAGATGGAAGGTGACGGTGGAGCCGTGTGCCGCCACCGACTCCAGAGTGTCGAACAGGGATGCGGGTCCGGTCCGGGAATTGATCCGTTTCACCCGGTCGAACGAGAACTTCACGTCCTCGGCGGTCATGTACCGCCCACTGGGAAAGGTCAGTTCCTCACGCAGCCGGCAGCGGTACGTCCGCAGGTCGGAACCCGTGAAGTCGCAGTCACCGGCGGCGTCGGGCTCGGGCTCGGCTCTGCCCGGCGCGAAGGTCAGCAGTGACTGGAAGACGTTGCTGAACAGCGCCCAGGAGCCCGCGTCGTAGGCTCCGGCCGGGTCGAGCGAGGTGACCGCGTCCGTCGTCCCCACGGTGACGGGCCGGTCCGCCTCCCCCCGCGCCGGCCACAACTGCCGGCCCGCGACGCCCGTCGCCGCCAGCACCAGCGATACCGCGACAATCCGCAAGCGAACCGATCGCATCGGCGCCCTCCCCAAGGCCCCCACATGCCGCTTCCTCATGGCACGGTTCACTTCATCACGGGTGTTTCCCGCGGGGAAGGCGACTTCGTTGAGAAGGGGGCGAACTCGCCGGTCGATCGCCTCCGGGGGGTTTCACGCGCTGTTCACGAGAAATCGGCTGCGCGGGATTTCCACGGCCGCCCCTTTCCGGCGTTTCCACCGGGAAGCGGGGCGGCGCCGTAAAACCGCGCGGATATATCTGTTTCCGAGGGACGAGTTCCGTGCTCCCGCGGTGGTCGCGGGGGCCGGCCGGGCGGCGGGGAGTCCTGCCTAAGCCCGGAGTGCCGCCAGCTCGATCACCGTGATGTCGGAGGGGGCGCCCACGCGCGTGGGCGGTCCCCAGGCTCCGGCGCCGCGGCTGACGTACAGCTGGGTGTCGCCGTAGCGTTCCAGGCCCGCGACGGTCGGGTTGGCGGCCTCCGCGAGGAGGTTGCCGGGCCACAGCTGGCCGCCGTGGGTGTGACCGGAGAGCTGGAGGTCCACGGCGTGCTCGACGGCCTCGTGGATCTGCACCGGCTGGTGGGCGAGGAGCACGCACGCACGCGCGGTGTCCCGGTCGCCGAGCGCCCTGGCGAAGTCGGGGCCCTGCCCCTCGCTCTCGCCCGCGATGTCGTTGACGCCGGCCAGGTCGAACCAGGGCAGCTCCGTCCGCGCGTTCTCCAGCGGGCGCATGCCCAGCCGCCGCACCTGCTCGACCCACTGCTCGGCGCCGGAGAAGTACTCGTGGTTGCCGGTGACGAAGTACGTGCCGTGCCGGGCGCTCAGCTGCGCCAGGGGCGCGGCGGCGGGGCCCAGGTCCTTCACGCTGCCGTCGACCAGGTCGCCGACGACCGCGATCAGGTCGGGCTGCGTGCCGTTGATGGTGTCCACGACCTTCTGGGCGAAGCCCCGGCCGAGCACCGGGCTCAGGTGGATGTCGCTGACCACCGCGATCCGGAAGCCGTGTCCCGCGCGCGGGAGCTTGGCCAGCGGGACGGTCACGCGCCGGACGCCGGGACCGTTGAGGACGCCGTACGTGCCGGCGCCCACGGTGCCGACGGCCGCCGCGGCGGCGGCGCCCGCGACGACCCGGGAGACGAACAGGCGGCGGGAGGGGGCGGGCCGGGGTGCGGGCTGCCGTTCCCCGGCGGGACCGGCCTCCCCCGGGGCCTCGGTGGCTGCGGCCCCACCGGACGCGACCGTGGAGACGGCCTCGTTGGACGCAACCGTCGAGTCCGCCTCGCTGGAGGGGCCCGTCGCGGCGGACTCGACGGACGCACCGGCCGGGACGGTCTCCCTGGGCGGTGCTCCCGCCGGTATCGGCTCCGGCCGCGGTACGCCGGCGGCGGCCGGTACCCGCGTGCGCGCGTCCCGGCGTTCGAGGACCCGCCGGAGCACGGGGCGCACCACCTCGCCCGCGACGACCCCGAGCAGCAGGTAGACCGAGAGCGCGAGCCAGAGGAGGCCCGGCCAGGCCAGGGTCTGCTGGAGCCAGAAGGGCGCGCCGGCGCGTTCGGCCATCAGGGCGCCGATCGCGACCACCCAGCCGCCCCCGATCAGCACCGCGCCCGCGCGGCGCGGCACGCCCGGGCCCCGGGTCGTGTCGCGGAACAGGCGGCGCCACAGATACCAGTTCGCCGCCACGAGGACGCTCACCACGACGAGCAGAAGGACGATCACCATGCCGTTGTTCTCTCCTTGGCCGGGGGTGCGAGGGGCTATGACTTGGGGCGCAGTGCGCGCAGTCCGCGCAACCCGATGACCCCGATGACCGTCCCCAATACGAGGGAGACGACGGCGAGCAGCAGGTGCACCCAGAAGTACGCCGTCGGCTGACCGTCCTCGAACGCCAGCCCGCTGCTGTCCTTGATCAGGTTGTTGATGAAAGTGACCCAGATGACCCAGCTCCACACCCCGAAGGCGAGCAGGAACCAGGAGATCGGGCGGCTGAGTCTCATGCGTTCAGTATCGCCGTCCGGTGTCCGGTTCGTGCGCCGGGGCAGGGAGGGTGACGGGACTTCACAAGGCCGTACATGTACGTTCTCGCTCGTGCCCGCACCCAAGAAGACCGCTCGGCGGTCCCTGCTGATCGCTTCGGCGACCCTTGTGTCCGTTTCCCTGACCGCCCCCGCCGCCTTCGCGGCGCCCCGCCCCACGCCGAGCTCTTCGCCCAGCTCTTCGCCCAGTTCCTCGCCGAGCCCGACGGTCGCTCCCCCGGCGAACATGTCGACCGTGGGCGGCACCCGGCTCGGCCGTCCGGGTACGCAGGTGAACCTGGCGAGCGGCGTTCCGGTGCTGCCCAAGGACGTCACCGCGCGGTCGTGGATCATCGCCGACGCCGAGTCCGGCGAGGTGCTCGCCGCGCACAACGCGCACTGGCGGCTGGCCCCGGCGAGCACCCTGAAGATGCTGTTCGCCGACACGCTGCTGCCGAAGTTCCCCAAGACGAGGACCCGCAAGGTGGCCCCCTCGGACCTGGCGGGGATCGGCGCCGGCTCCAGCATGGTCGGCATAAAGGAGAACGAGACGTACACCGTCCACGACCTGTGGCTCGGGGTCTTCCTGCGCTCCGGCAACGACGCCGTGCACGTGCTGTCCGCGATGAACCAGGGCGTTCAGAACACCGTCGAGGAGATGAACCGGCACGCCGAGGAGCTCCAGGCCCTCGACACGCACGTGGTCAGCCCCGACGGCTACGACGCCGCCGGGCAGGTCTCCTCGGCGTACGACCTGACGCTGATCGCCCGCTCCGGGCTGCAGAAGAAGGACTTCCGCGAGTACTGCTCCACGGTGACCGCGAAGTTCCCGGGCGCCACGACGAGGAACGACAAGGGCGAGGCGGTCCGCGAGCCCTTCGAGATCCAGAACACCAACCGGCTGCTGACCGGCGACTCGGGCCTCTCCCAGTACCAGGGCATCGCGGGCGTCAAGAACGGCAACACCACGAACGCGGGCGCCACCTTCACCGGCGTCGCCGAGCAGGGCGGCAAGGTGCTGCTCGTCACCGTGATGAACCCGCAGAAGGACGCGCACAACGAGGTCTACAAGGAGACCGCGCAGCTGTTCGACTGGGGCTTCAAGGCGGCCGGGAAGGTCGAGCCGGTGGGCGAGCTGGTGCCGCCCAGGGGCGCGGCCGGCGCCCGGCCGGGCGCCACCGCCTCCGGCGAGGCGAACGCCGCCGGGGGGTCCGGCGAGGCCGGCGGCGGCGCGGGGGCCGGCGGGGACTCGACCAGGCCCGTGGCGAGCGCCACGACCCCGAGCGGCTCCGGCGGCATGGGGACCGCCCTCGGCATCACGGCCGGTCTGCTGGCGCTGCTCGCGGGCGGGGCGTTCCTGGTGAAGCGGCGGTGGCCGCTGCCCGACCTGGTGCGGCGCCGGAAGTGACCGCCTGACGGGTCGCGGGGTCGGTGGTCAGCCCGTGCCGGCCGCCGCCACGTCCGGTACGCCGTCCCCGTCGGCCCGCGCCCGTTCGGCCTCCTTGCTCGGCGTCGCCGTCCAGGCCGCGCAGAACAGCACCAGCTTCGAGGTGAGGTTGATCCACAGCAGCAGGGCGACGGGGACGCCGAACGCGCCGTACATGCTCTTCGCGGCCACGCCCTGCATATAGCCGCTGAGCAGCAGCTTCAGCAGCTCGAAGCCGACCGCGCCGATCAGCGCGCCCACCACCAGCCGCCGCCGGGACGGCTCGACGCCGGGCAGCAGCGTGAGGACGTACAGCAGGAGCAGGAAGGCGGCGAGCACGGCGACCCCGAACGCCGCGACGCGCAGCAGCAGGCTCCCCCAGCCGCGCTCGTCGAGCCCCCACTGGCGGGCGGTCCAGCCGACCGCCGCGGAGGCGACCGTGGACGCGGCGAGGGTGACGAGCAGCGCGCCGCCGAGCCCCAGCAGGATGCCCGCGTCCTTGGCCTTGTGCAGCACGGGGTTGTCCTCCTCGTCCGGCAGCTCCCACACCGCCCGCAGGCAGTCGCGCGTGGAGCCGACCCAGCCGATGCCGGTCAGGAGCAGCAGCGCGCCGGCGATGACCCCGACGGTGCCGGCGTTGTCCACCAGGGAGGCGATGTCCAGCTGGTCGGAGATGCCGGGGATCTGCTCGGCGATCTTGTCCTGGATCTCCTTCTGCTGCTCGGTGCTGAGCGTGGCGGCGGTGATCGCGGCGCTCACGGTGAGCAGCGGGAAGAGCGCGACGAAGCTGGTGAACGTCATCGCGGCGGCCAGACGGGTCCACTTCACCCGGTCCAGCCGCTCGTACGACCGCCACGCGTGCGTGAGCATCAGCCGTGCGGCCGGTGGGCCGATGACAGGAAGCTTTTTCAGCCAGTCCATGATTCGAGCCTGCCCTCCGCTTCACCGTGGACCCGGCCGCCGCGGCCGCCGGCCGCGCGGTCGATGCCGAACACCCCTGTCCTTGTGCCCCGGAACCGCGGGATCGTGGCCGGTGCCCCGCCGATTCCCGCGCCGGAGACGGAGTCGGCACGCCGGGCGGTGAAGCCGAGGCAGTTGTGGCTGATGGTGGGGCACAGCGGCTGGACGAGGGCGCCGGCCTCACGGAGACCCCTGGGCCACCGCCCCCGAAGCGGTCGCCACAGCCGTCGAACTGGGCCTGTGCCGCCGCTCGGAGACGGTCTGGGTGCCCGGGTCGCTCCGCCTGGCGACGGCGGCGCTGCGGCACCTCCCGGGCGCGGCGCTGCGGCGCCTGCCGGTCCAGGGCGCCGTAGGGGCCCCGCCCAGGTCGCCGTCCGGACGCTAACGGCTCGGGATGCTGCCCCGCCCCGCGCGGCCCGCGCGCCCCGTCTGCGGCGGCACCACCGTGCCGCCGAACACGAAGTCCCGGAGCCTGCGCCACACGCCGTCGGCGCCCTGCTCGTAGAGGGCGAAGCCGGTGCAGGTCCAGTCGGCCTCGTAGTCGGCGAGTTCCTCGAAGGCGCGGTCCATGGCGGCCTCGTCGATGCCGTGGGCGACCGTGACATGCGGGTGGTAGGGGAACTGCAGTTCCCGTGCCACCGGGCCGGAGGCGTCCCGGACCTGCTTCTGCAGCCAGGCGCAGGCCTCGGCGCCCTCGACGACCTGGACGTACACCACCGGCGACAGCGGCCGGAAGGTCCCGGTGCCGGACAGCCGCATCACGAACGGGCGCCCGGCGGCGGCGACCTCGGCGAGGTGCGTCTCGATCGCGGGCAGTACCGCGTCGTCGACCTCCGTCGGCGGCAGCAGGGTGACATGCGTGGGGATGCCGTGGGCCGCGGCGTCGCCGAAGCCCGCGCGTCGCTGCTGGAGCGTGCTGCCGTGCGGCTCCGGGACCGCGATCGACACACCGATCGTTACGGTCCCCACATCATCTCCTGTCGTCGTGTCGGATACGGGTCTCATGCGGGCACGGGTGGCCGTGGTCGCGGCCGTCCGGCTATCGACTGTACGGCTCCGGCCGCGCCGTGGGCAGGCGCAGCCGTAGTGATGTGCAGCGCTGTACGGGGTATGGGCGTACGGCCCGGGGGTGCGGGTGTGCGACCCGGGGGTACGGGCGTACGGTCCGGCTCAGTGCTTGGCCGGCAGGAAGCCCACCCTGTCGTAGGCCTGCGCCAGTGTCTCCGCGGCGACGGCGCGCGCCTTCTCCGCGCCCTTGGCCAGGATCGAGTCCAGCGTCTCCGGGTCGTCCAGGTACTGGTTGGTCCGCTCCCGGAACGGCGTCACGAACTCGACCATGACCTCGGCGAGGTCCGTCTTGAGCGCGCCGTAGCCCTTGCCGGCGTACCTCTCCTCCAGTTCCGCGAGGCCCGCCCCGGTGAGCGTCGCGTAGATGGACAGGAGGTTGCTGACGCCCGGCTTGGTCGCGGGGTCGAAGCGGATGACGGTGTCCGTGTCGGTGACCGCGCTCTTGACCTTCTTCGCCGTGGCCCTGGGCTCGTCCAGCAGGTTGATCAGGCCCTTCGGCGTGGACGCCGACTTGCTCATCTTGATCGCCGGGTCCTGGAGGTCGTAGATCTTCGCCGTCTCCTTGAGGATGTACGGCTTCGGAAGCGTGAACGTCTGGCCGAACCGGCCGTTGAAGCGCTCGGCGAGGTCGCGGGTGAGCTCGATGTGCTGGCGCTGGTCCTCACCGACCGGGACCTCGTTGGCCTGGTACAGGAGGATGTCCGCGACCTGGAGGATCGGGTACGTGAACAGGCCGACCGAGGCACGGTCCGCGCCCTGCTTGGCGGACTTGTCCTTGAACTGGGTCATGCGCGACGCCTCACCGAAGCCGGTCAGGCAGTTCATGATCCAGGCGAGCTGGGCGTGCTCGGGGACGTGGCTCTGGACGAACAGCGTGCAGCGCTCGGGGTCGAGTCCGGCCGCGAGCAGCTGGGCGGCGGCGAGCCGGGTGTTGGCGCGCAGGTCCGCGGGGTCCTGCGGGACCGTGATCGCGTGCAGGTCGACGACCATGTAGAACGCGTCGTGGGTCTCCTGCAGAGCCACCCACTGGCGGACGGCGCCGAGGTAGTTGCCGAGGTGGAACGAGCCTGCGGTGGGCTGGATTCCGGAGAGCACGCGGGGTCGGTCAGTGGCCATGCTCACCATTCTCTCAGAGCCCGGGGACCGCTCCGGAACTGATCGGGAACAGCCGGGAACCGAATCGCCCGCCGCGGTGCGACGAGAGTGCGAGGACGCGGGAGGGGGGCCGCATCGTCGATGAGGCCGCGGTGACCGCACGCGAACGCGCCGGGGAGCCGGAGGCGTACGCGGAGCCGGTGCGGGCCCGCACGGACACCGCCGCCCGCACGGACACCGCCCTGCGGGCGGCCGCGGCACTCGGGGCCGGTGCGGACGCGGCGGACGTGGTGCGGCAGGCGTTCGTCAAGGCGTACCGCGCGCCGGGCGGGTTCAGGGACGGCTCGGCGTTCACGCCGTGGCTGCTGTCGATCGTCGCCGATGAGACGAGGAACACAGTGCGCACGGCGGGCGCGTCGGCGCACGCTCGCCGGCCGCCGACTCCGGCGGCCCCGATGGTCGGCCTCGACAGCCGGCCCGCCCTCGCCGCCCGGCCCCCGCCGGCCTCGGCGCGCGACGGGGGCGGCTGGACCTGGGCGGTACCGGGGCCGGCCGGGGGGCCGGCCCTCGGGGCGCGGGCGGTTCCGTGCCGAGACGCCACGCGGCGGGCCGGCCGGGGGCCGGACCGCCGCGCGAGGAGCCGCGGCAGGAGCTCATCGACCGGTGAGCGGCCGATGCGCCCCGCGGGGGCCGGGTCAGCCGAGGTCGACCTCCGGGTAGAGCGGGAAGCCGGAGACGAGGTCGGTGGCCCGGTGGGAGATCTCGTCCGCGACCTTCGGGTCGAGGATGTGCTGGGCCTTCGACGGCGTGCCCTTGCTGGTGGTGCCGGGCTCCGTGGTGGTCAGCACGCGGTCGATGAGGCCGGCGACCTCGTCCATCTCGGCGGTGCCCAGGCCGCGGGTGGTCAGGGCGGGGGTGCCGACGCGGATGCCGGAGGTGTACCAGGCGCCGTTGGGGTCGGACGGGATGGCGTTGCGGTTGGTGACGATGCCGGACTCCAGGAGCGCGGCCTCGGCCTGGCGGCCGGTGAGGCCGTAGGAGGAGGCGACGTCGATCAGGTTGAGGTGGTTGTCGGTGCCGCCGGTGACCAGGGTGGCGCCGCGCCGCGTCAGTCCCTCGGCCAGCGCGCGGGAGTTGTCGACGATGCGCTGGGCGTAGTCCTGGAAGGCGGGCTGCCGGGCCTCGGCGAGGGCGACGGCCTTGGCGGCCATGACGTGCGGCAGCGGGCCGCCGAGGACCATCGGGCAGCCGCGGTCGACCTGGTCCTTGAGGGAGTCGTCGCACAGGACCATGCCGCCGCGCGGGCCGCGCAGCGACTTGTGGGTCGTGGTGGTGACGATCTGGGCGTGCGGCACCGGGTCGAAGTCGCCGGTGAGGACCTTGCCGGCGACGAGGCCCGCGAAGTGCGCCATGTCGACCATGAGCGTGGCGCCGACCTCGTCGGCGATCTCGCGCATGATCCGGAAGTTCACGAGCCGGGGGTAGGCCGAGTAGCCGGCGACGATGATCAGCGGCTTGAACTCGCGGGCGGTGGCGCGCAGGGTCTCGTAGTCGAGCAGGCCGGTGGCGGGGTCGGTGCCGTAGGAGCGCTGGTCGAACATCTTGCCGGAGATGTTCGGGCGGAAGCCGTGGGTGAGGTGGCCGCCGGCGTCCAGGGACATGCCGAGCATGCGCTGGTTGCCGAAGGCCCGGCGCAGCTCGGCCCAGTCGGCCTCGGAGAGGTCGTTGACCTGGCGGACGCCGGTCTTCTCCAGGTAGGGGGCCTCGACGCGGTCGGCGAGGACGGCCCAGAAGGCGACGAGGTTGGCGTCGATGCCGGAGTGCGGCTGGACGTAGGCGTGGCGGGCGCCGAAGAGTTCCCGCGCGTGCTCGGCGGCCAGCGACTCGACGGTGTCGACGTTGCGGCAGCCGGCGTAGAAGCGGCGGCCGACGGTGCCCTCGGCGTACTTGTCGCTGAACCAGTTGCCCATCGCCAGGAGGGTGGCCGGGGAGGCGTAGTTCTCGGAGGCGATCAGCTTGAGCATCTCGCGCTGGTCGGCGACCTCCTGGCCGATGGCGTCGGCGACACGCGGCTCGACGGCGCGGATCACGTCGAGAGCGGAACGGAAGGCGGTGGACTCGGTGGAGAGGGGCTGCTCTGACATCTCGGCCTCCGGGCGGCGTGGCATGGACGGTCACGGTTCACGGTTCGGCCCAGGCGCACGGCACTCGCTCAGCACAAGGCCGCTCCCCGATGGTCGGTCCCATCCCAGCGCGCCAGTCACGGCCCGCCGGTCAGCCTACCGGGCGCGCCGGACGGTCCGGGTCCCGAGTCCACCATGCGAGCGACGATAAGAAGGGGGCCCAGCCTCATGTTCGGGAGTTGCCGTGACCGCTACGGAAAGCCTCATCGCCGAAGCCGAAGCGCACAGCGCGCACACCTACCACCCGCTGCCGGTGGTCGTCGCCTCGGCCGACGGGGCGTGGATGACGGATGTGGAGGGCCGGCGCTATCTCGACCTGCTGGCCGGTTATTCGGCGCTCAACTTCGGGCACGGAAACCGGCGGTTGATCGAGGCGGCGAAGGCGCAGCTGGAGCGGGTGACGCTGACGTCGCGGGCCTTCCACCACGACCGGTTCGCGGCGTTCTGCACGCAGCTGGCGGAGCTGTGCGGCATGGAGATGGTGCTGCCGATGAACACGGGCGCGGAGGCGGTGGAGGCCGCGGTGAAGACGGCCCGGAAGTGGGGCTACCGGGTCAAGGGCGTGCCCGCGGAGATGGCGAAGATCGTGGTGGCCTCGGGCAACTTCCACGGCCGTACGACGACGATCATCAGCTTCTCCACCGATCCGGAGGCACGGGCGGACTACGGTCCCTACACGCCGGGCTTCGAGATCGTGCCGTACGGGGACCTGACGGCGATGCGGGCGGCGCTGACCGAGAACACGGTCGCCGTGCTGCTGGAGCCGATCCAGGGCGAGTCGGGGGTGATCGTGCCGCCGGCCGGCTATCTGCCGGCGGTGCGGGAGCTGACCCGGGAGCGGAACGTGCTGTTCGTGGCGGACGAGATCCAGTCGGGGCTGGGCCGGACGGGGCGGACGTTCGCGTGCGAGCACGAGGGCGTGGTGCCGGACGCGTATGTGCTGGGCAAGGCGCTGGGCGGGGGGATCGTGCCGGTGTCGGCGGTGGTGTCGTCGGCGGCGGTGCTCGGGGTGTTCCGGCCCGGGGAGCACGGGTCGACGTTCGGCGGGAACCCGCTGGCCTGCGCGGTGGCGCTGGAGGTGATCGCGATGCTGCGGTCGGGCGAGTACCAGGCGCGGGCGGCGGAGCTGGGCGGGCGTCTGCACCGGGAGCTGGCGGCGCTGACGGGCACGGGACGGGTGACGCGGGTGCGGGGGCGCGGGCTGTGGGCGGGGGTGGACGTCCATCCCCGGTTCGGTACCGGACGGGAGGTGTCCGAGAAGCTGATGGACCGGGGTGTGCTGGTGAAGGACACGCACGGTTCGACGATCCGGATCGCGCCGCCGCTGGTCATCGGTGAGGAGGACCTGGACTGGGGGTTGGCCCAGCTGCGCGGTGTGCTGGGGGTGGAGGGGGCCACCGGCTAGCGGGGGGCGCGGGCGGCGGGTTCGGGTCGTCCAGCTCGGCGCGTGGCAGGAGCCGCCGCACCCCTGCACGGGCGAGGAGCCGGCGGCGCCGGAGCTGACCGAGGCGGCGACGGTGCTGACGGACGGGTTCGTGCCGGACGAGGGGTACGAGCGGGCGGCGAGGTGTCTCGGCGCCGCGCGCCTCGCTCACCCGATCGTCCTGATCACCGCGATCAACGGCTGGAACCGGCCGACGGTGAGCCGGCGGGTCCCGGTGGGAAGTGAACAGTGGTGACCACGACAGAGACATTCCGCGCCCTGCACCGCCGGCCCGACCCGGCCGACCCCCTGATCCTGCCGGGCCCTTGGGACGCGGCCAGCGCCCGTGCCTTCGTGGACGCCGGTTTCCCGGCGCTCGCGACGCCCAGCGCGGGGGTGGCCGCCGCGCTGGGGTACGAGGACGGCCGGACGCCGGCGGACGAGATGTTCGCGGCGGTCGCCCGGATCGTCCGGGCGGTGGACGTACCGGTGTCGGCGGACGTCGAGGACGGGTACGGGCTCGCGCCGAAGGAGCTGGTCGAGCGGCTGCTGGAGGCCGGCGCCGTCGGCTGCAACCTGGAGGACTCCCGCGGGGGCGTCCTCAAGGACCCGCACGCGCACGCCGAGTGGCTGGCCGAGGTGCGGGCGGCGGCGGGCGACCGGCTGTTCCTGAACGCGCGCGTCGACACCTTCCTGCGGGGCGTCGAGGACCCCGACCGGGCGCTGGAGCGGGCCGCGCTGTACGTCGCCGCGGGAGCCGACTGCGTGTATCCGATCGCCGCCCCGCCCGAGGTGCTGCCGTTGCTGCGGTCCGGGATCGAGGGGCCGATCAACGCGTTCGCCGCCCTGGACGCGGACGGACGGCCCGGCCCCTCGTGTGCCGAGCTCGGGGTACGAGGGGCCACCCGCATCACCTTCGGCCCCGGCCTCCAGCGCCGCGCCACCGACGCCCTGCGCCGCATCACGGCCGGCCTGCGGAGTTAGCCCGGAACCGGACCGCGGCCCGGGACCGGACCCCGGGCCGCGGCTCCGGGCCGGGCAGCGGCCAGGGCCCCGGTCCCGGCCCCGGTCCCGGGGCCGTACGGAGGCAGGGGTCAGGACAGCCACGTCCGCCACGTCGGCTCGTGGCCGTCCACCCACTTCTCCGCCGCCTCCTCAAGGCCGAGCTGCTGCTCGGCGATCATCAGGGCGACCCTCCCAGGCGGTCACCGGCTCGGGGGCGAGGAGGTTCTCGCCCACGCCGGGCAGGCCGTGCGCGACGCGACCCCCGGTCCATGGCGGCGGACCGGGGGCCGTGCGGCGGGTGGCGTGGGGTCAGATCAGACCGAGACCGCGGACCGCCTCGCGCTCCTCCGCCAGCTCCTGCACCGAGGCGTCGATGCGGGCGCGGGAGAACTCGTTGACGTCCAGGCCCTGGACGATCTCGTACTTGCCGTCCTTGCAGGTGACCGGGAAGGAGGAGATCAGGCCCTCGGGGACGCCGTAGGAGCCGTCGGACGGGATGCCCATGGAGGTCCAGTCGCCCTCGGCGGTGCCGTTGACCCAGGTGTGGACGTGGTCGATGGCGGCGTTGGCGGCGGACGCGGCCGAGGAGGCGCCACGGGCCTCGATGATCGCGGCACCGCGCTTGGCGACGGTCGGGATGAAGTCCTCGGCCAGCCACTTCTCGTCGTTGACGACCTCGGCGGCGTTCTTGCCGGCGATGGTGGCGTGGAAGATGTCCGGGTACTGGGTGGCGGAGTGGTTGCCCCAGATGGTCAGGCGCTTGATGTCGGAGACGGTGGAGCCCGTCTTCTTCGCCAGCTGGGTCAGCGCGCGGTTGTGGTCCAGGCGGGTCATCGCGGTGAAGCGCTCCGCCGGTACGTCCGGGGCGGCGGCCTGCGCGATGAGCGCGTTGGTGTTGGCCGGGTTGCCGACGACGAGGACCTTGATGTCGTCCGCGGCGTGCGCGTTGATGGCCTGGCCCTGCGGCTTGAAGATGCCGCCGTTGGCCTCCAGCAGGTCGCCGCGCTCCATGCCCTTGGTGCGCGGGCGGGCGCCGACGAGGAGGGCGACGTTGGCGCCGTCGAAGGCGACGTTCGGGTCGTCGGTGATCTCGATGCCCTGCAGCAGCGGGAACGCGCAGTCGTCCAGCTCCATCGCGGTGCCCTCGGCGGCCTTCAGCGCCGGGGTGATCTCGAGGAGGCGGAGCTTGACCGGCACGTCCGCGCCGAGCAGCTGGCCGGAAGCGATGCGGAAGAGCAGGGCGTAACCGATCTGGCCGGCCGCGCCGGTGACGGTGACGTTCACGGGAGTGCGGGTCATGGCGTTCTCCGTATGACAGCTGGCGGTGGGGCGTCCCTGCCCCGGCTTTTTTTGATCGATCTCTTGGCGTCAAGAGATCCAGCGGTCAGGCTATCGCGCATCCGGGATGCCGGACGTCCGCGTCGGTGTGGCCCGCCCCACAGAGCCCACGAAAGGCGGCGGCCGCCCGTCCGGGAGAGGTGGGACGGGACGACCGCCGGGTGGGGGGTACCGTTGCCGGACTCCCGTGGGGGTACTGAGCGCTTGCCCCGGATCGCGCGCGGCATGCGCGCCACCGCCGACTTCTTCCGCGAGCCGCCGACACCCCTCTCGGCGAGCGGCGCCGCCCTCACCGGCACGTCGCCGGCGCCCTCTTCACCGAGCCGGTGGCGTGCCTTCCCAGCGCGTCGGCGAGGTCCTCGCCGGCGGGGCCTTCGCCCGCCGCGGCCCCGGCCCCTACGGCGTGCAGCCCCGTTCGCCCGACGCCAGCGTCGCGCAGGCCGTGGCCTCGGCCGCCTCCTGGACCGCGACCATCGGGGTGTACGCGATCGTGTCACCGGCGGCCGTGAGGGAGCCGCTCTTCTTGACGGCACCCACGGTCACCTGGACCTCGTCGCCCGGTGCGGCCTGGGTGATCCGGCCCCACGCCGCGCCGCAGGTGCGGCTGTAGCGGACCTCGACGACGGTACTGCCGACGGTCGCCGTCCGGTCGGTGCTGACCAGGTCGCCGGTGCACCCCATGGCCTCCGCGTCCTTGCCGGTGCAGGAGTCGCCGCCGCACTTCACACCGGGCGGCAGGTCGGCACCGGTGGCCGGGGACGGCGAGGCGGTCGCGGCGACGGGCCGGTCGCCGACGGCGCCGGTCAGGTGGTACGCGCCACCGGCGGCGACGACGACGGCGACGGCACCGGCGAGGAACATCGCCGAACGCCGCTTGCCGGACGCCGCTGCGGCGGGAGCGGCCGGCGCCGCGCCCGTCCCCGTACCACCGGGACCGCGTGTACCGCCTTTACCGCCAGGACCGTGCAGACCGGCAGTACCGCCAGGACCGTGCGTACCGCCTGTACCACCGGGACCGCGCAGACCGGCAGTACCGCCAGGACCGCGTGTACCGCCGGTACCGCCGGTACCACCTGCACCGGCAGCCCGGCGCCCGCCGGCCCGGGACGGACCGGTGTATCCCGCGAGCCCCCAGGAGTTGACCACCGGCCGCGCCCCGGTCTCCCTGGCGTTCGCGTCGGGCGCCGTCGGCTGGGGCGGCACCGTCGGGGCCACGCCCGCCGGGCCGGCGACGCCCGGCAGCGCCGTCGCGCTGCCGCCCCTGCGGGCGGGCCCGCCCCCGGCGCTGCCCGGAGGCGCGCCGGACTCGCCGAGCGCCGCGCGCGCCGGCGGGATCCGCAGCGCCTCCATGGCCAGGTCGTGGTGCGTCTCCGAACGGCTCCAGGCCCGTTCGGCGAGCTCCCACATGGTGGTGAGACGGACCGGGTCGGAGCCGGTGACCTCGGCCAGCGCGACGACCGCGCCCTTGGGCGCGAGCAGCCGGCCGTTCAGGTAGCGCTCCCAGGACGTCTTGCTGTATCCCGTGCGGTCGGACAGCGCCGGGATGCTCAGGCCGCTGCGGTCCACGAGTCGCCGCAACTGGCCCGCGAACTCCGCGATCTGCGGGTCGAGTCCGTCCGGCAGGGCCTTCCAACGAGGCATCGCTTCCCCCCTTTTCCCCCTGTGCGTGTTTCCCCCTGTACGTGCCGGTTGTTCCCCCCAGCGACCGCGATGCGACCCGTCGGGACCCAGCGACCGGGATGCGCCCCGTCGGAACCCGGCTCCCGGGACGTCCCGATCGGGCAGATCAGCCCCGCTGTGCGGCACCCGCGTCCGGCATCCCCGAAGCTGTCGATACATCGACACAACGGGCACACAACGGTGACCTCGGGCGTCCCAGCGGTGCGCTCGGCACCCGGACGCGACCGCCACCCGGCTGTGGCGGAGCGCGGACACCGTAGCGGAACGGTCACTTCCGTGCCACAGCGCACGGACAGCCGTTGAACAGTCGTTCGACGTGCGGCAGTTTGGACGCGACGGCGGCCCGTCCTTGCTCGGGGGAGGGGACGGGCCGCCGTTCCGTCGAGGTGAGCCGCCCCCTCGGGGTGTCGCCTGCGCGGCAGGCGACGTCTGCCCGTGGCGGAGCGGCGTCCGGTGCGTGCTCTCGGCGTGCCGGCCGGAAGCCCTCGTCCGGGACGTACTCGGGCTTCCGGCCGGTGCGGCGGGAGTGCGTGCCGGTCGTCGCGACGGGAGGCGAACGTCGCCTGCCGCGGCACTAGCCGCTGACGGTGAAGTGCAGCGTGTCCTTCAGGAACGGGATCTCCAGCCAGGGGTCCGGCTGGGCCATCAGCGCCAGCAGGACGATCGCCAGGCCGAGGACCCCGTAGGTGGCTATGTCCGTGAAGCGGGAGCGCACGGCGAGCATGCCGACCCCGGGCAGCAGCCAGCGCAGCACGGCGCCGCCGACCAGCGCCGTGCCGGTGAGCACCGTGCCGATCCGGAACGCGTCGAACGCGGTCAGCAGCAGGCCCAGCCCGACCAGCGCCAGCACGGCGAGCATCGGCCACTGCCGCGCCGGGGCGGGCGCGTCACCGGACGCCGCCCGGCCGCCGCCCTCGGGCCGCGCGGTGTCCTTGGTGAACAGGGGAAAGCGGCGGGTGGCCCGCCGCGGCGTGCCGTCCTCGTCCACGACGCTGATCGCGTCCCGCACGACGAGTTCGGCGTCACCGGCCGCACCGTCCCCGTCCGGCGCGGGCGCGGACCCGTTCGACGCCACCCGGTCCTCCGCCGACTCAGCCGACACTGCGCTCCGCCGCCTCGACCACGTTGACGAGCAGCTGGGCCCGGGTCATGGGGCCGACGCCGCCGGGGTTGGGGGAGATCCAGCCGGCGACCTCCGCGACGTCCGGGTGGACGTCACCGACGATCTTGCCCTCCGCGCTGCGCGAGACGCCGACGTCGAGGACGGCCGCGCCCGGCTTGACGTCCTCGGGCCGGATCAGGTGGGCGGACCCGGCGGCGGCGACGACGATGTCGGCGCGCCGGAGGTGGGCGGACAGGTCACGCGTACCCGTGTGGCACTGCGTCACCGTCGCGTTCTCGCTGCGCCGGGTGAGCAGCAGCGGCATCGGGCGGCCGATGGTCACGCCCCGGCCGACGACCACGACCTCCGCGCCCTTGATCTCCACGCCGTAGCGGCGCAGCAGCGTCAGCACGCCGTTGGGGGTGCACGGCAGCGGCGCGGGCTCGTTGAGCACCAGCCGCCCCAGGTTCATCGGGTGCAGCCCGTCCGCGTCCTTGTCCGGGTCCATCAGTTCCAGGATGCGGTTCTCGTCGATCCCCTTGGGCAGCGGCAGTTGCACGATGTAGCCCGTGCACGCCGGGTCCTCGTTCAGCTCCCGTACGACCGCCTCGATCTCCTCCTGCGTCGCCGTGCCCGGCAGTTGGCGCTGGATGGAGGCGATGCCGACCTGGGCGCAGTCGCGGTGCTTGCCGGCGACGTACTTCTGGCTGCCGGGGTCGTCCCCGACGAGGATCGTGCCGAGGCCGGGCGTGACGCCCTTCTCCTTCAGCGCCGCCACGCGGGCGGTCAGATCGGACTTGATCGCGGCTGCGGTGGCCTTGCCATCGAGAATCTGGGCGGTCATGGACCCATCCTCCCGGATGACCGCCTCCCGGTTCCAATCCGGGTCCGGGGACCGCGTCCCCGGCGTATCCCCTCATGATCGGCGATGTTGCACTTGCACAACACCTGGGGAACGCGGCTGGACAAGCGAGCCGTGGCTGAAGAACGATTGACGTCACAGTGCCGCGGGCTGTACCCGGGGGGACGAACCGCATCTGTCACCGCATTCCTCCACAGCACGCCGCGTCGTCCCCGCACACAGGCATCACGGAGGAGACACCGCCATGAGTTTCGGCGAGCCCCAGAACCCCTACGGGCAGCAGCCCCAGCAGCCGCCGCAGCCTCCCGGTTACGGCTACCCCCAGCAGGGCCAGCCCGGTGTCCCCCCGCAGGGCTACGGCTTCCCGCCCGCCCCGCCGGTCCAGCAGCCGTACGGCGGCGGCTACCTGCCCGGCGTCCCGGCGCGGATGCCCGGCATCACGCGCGCCGCGCAGATCATGCTCGGGGTGATAGCCCTGGCACACGCGATCATCGCGGTGCTGTACGGCGTCGCGCTCGGCCAGTGGGACGAGACCATGGCCGAGGCGGGCGTCACCGGCGACGCGGAGGCCGAGGCCATCGCCGACCTGGGCAAGGGCGTCGTGGTCTTCCTGCTCGGCCTGGCCACCGTCTTCGCCGTCCTCGGCCTGGTGCTGCTGCTCCAGTACGCCAAGGGCGGCAACGGCGTCCGGGTCTGCTCGATCGTCTACGGCTCGTTCGCGATCGTCACCGGCATCGTCATGATCGCGGCGTACGGCATCGGGCTGCTGATCATGGCGATCTCCATCCTGCTGATCGTGTTCGCCGCGAAGCGGGCCACCGCGGAATGGTTCCGCCGCCCGCGCTACTGAGCGCGGCGGGACGCCGCACGCACCTCGACACACACCCCAAGGGCCGTGTCCCACCCGTGCGAGGGGAGACACGGCCCTGGTGCGTCACGGGCTCGGCGGCCGCCCGGCTCAGTGACCGGTCCGTTCAGTGACCGCCCGACCGAGTGGCCGCCCGGCTCAGTGGAAGAAGTGGCGCGTGCCCGTGAAGTACATCGTCACGCCCGCCTTCCGGGCGGCCTCCACGACCTGCTCGTCACGGACCGAACCGCCGGGCTGCACCACGGCCTTCACGCCCGCCTCGGTGAGGATCTCCAGCCCGTCGGGGAAGGGGAAGAAGGCGTCGGAGGCCGCGTAGGAGCCCCGCGCCCGCTCGGCGCCGGCCCGCTCGACCGCCAGCTTGGCGGAGTCGACCCGGTTGACCTGCCCCATGCCGACGCCCACCGAGGCGCCGTCCTTGGCGAGCAGGATCGCGTTGGACTTCACCGCCCGGCACGCCGTCCAGGCGAACGCCAGCTCCCGCAGCTCCTCGGCGCCCAGCGCCTCGCCGGCCGCCAGCGTCCAGTGCGCGGGGTCGTCGCCGTCGGCCTGGAGGCGGTCGGTGACCTGGAGCAGGGCGCCGCCGTCGATCGCCTTCACCTCGACGGGGTTCGACGGGCCCTCGGGGCAGCGCAGCACGCGGATGTTCTTCTTCTTGGTGAGCGCTTCGAGGGCGCCCTCCTCGTAGCCCGGCGCCACGATGACCTCGGTGAAGATCTCCGCGACCTGCTCGGCCATCTCCCTCGACACCGGGCGGTTCACGGCGATCACGCCGCCGAAGGCGGACAGCGGGTCGCAGGCGTGCGCCTTGCGGTGTGCCTCGGCGACGTCCGCGCCGACCGCGATGCCGCAGGGGTTGGCGTGCTTGATGATCGCGACGCACGGCTCGGTGTGGTCGTACGCGGCACGGCGGGCGGCGTCCGTGTCCGTGTAGTTGTTGTACGACATCTCCTTGCCGTGCAGCTGCTCGGCCTCGGCCAGGCCGCCGCCGGTGCCGTCGGCGTAGAGCGCGGCGGGCTGGTGCGGGTTCTCGCCGTAGCGCAGGGTGTGCGCGCGCTCCCAGGTGGCGCCGAGGAAGTCCGGGAAGCCCGAGTCGTCGGCGGGGGCGTAGGAACCGGCGAACCAGGAGGCCACCGCCACGTCGTACGCCGCCGTGTGCTGGAACGCCTCCGCGGCGAGCCGCTTGCGGGTGGCGAGGTCGAAGCCGCCGTCCCTGACCGCGGCCAGCACCTCGCCGTAGCGGGCGGGGCTGGTGACCACCGCGACGGACGGGTGGTTCTTGGCGGCGGCGCGGACCATGGAGGGACCGCCGATGTCGATCTGCTCGACGCACTCGTCGGGGCTCGCGCCGGAGGCGACGGTCTCGCGGAACGGGTAGAGGTTGACCACGACCAGGCCGAACGGCTCGACGCCGAGCTCCGACAGCTGCCGCTGGTGGTCCTCCAGGCGCAGGTCGGCGAGGATGCCCGCGTGCACCTTGGGATGCAGGGTCTTCACCCGGCCGTCCAGGCACTCGGGGAAGCCGGTGAGCTCCTCGACCTTGGTGACGGGGACGCCGGCGGCGGCGATGCGGGCGGCGGTGGAGCCGGTGGAGACGAGTTCCACGCCCGCCTCGTGCAGGCCCCGGGCCAGCTCCTCCAGCCCGGTCTTGTCGTAGACGCTGACGAGCGCCCGTCGGACGGCCCGCTTGTTGCTCTCGGCGGTCACTGGATAACTACCTTTCGTCCCTCGATGCGATAGCCGTTGCGGGCGAGCCGCCCCACGACCTCGACGAGCAGCCTTCGCTCGACTTCCTTGATGCGCTCGTGCAGCGCGCCCTCGTCGTCCTCGTCCCGGACCTCCACCACGCCCTGAGCGATGATCGGCCCGGTGTCGACACCGTCGTCGACGAAGTGGACGGTGCAGCCGGTGACCTTGACGCCGTACGCCAGCGCGTCACGGACGCCGTGGGCGCCGGGAAAACTGGGGAGCAGGGCGGGGTGGGTGTTGACGAACCGCCCGCCGTACCGGGCCAGGAACTCCTTGCCCACGATCTTCATGAAGCCGGCGGAGACGACGAGGTCGGGCTCGTACGCGGCGACGGCCGCGGCGAGGGCGGCGTCCCACTCCTCGCGGGTGGCGTGGTCCTTGACCCGGCAGACGAAGGTGGGCAGCCCGGACCGCTCGGCGCGCGCGAGCCCCTCGATGCCGTCGCGGTCGGCGCCGACGGCCACGATCTCGGCTCCGTACGCCTCGACACCCTCGGTCGCGACGGCGTCGAGCAGCGCCTGCAGGTTGGTGCCGGATCCGGAGACCAGCACGACGAGGCGCCTGGCGCTCCCGGCCACGGGCTTGGCGGCCACGGTGAGGCCCTTTCTCGGGGATGCGTTTGTACGGTCGTACGAATGCTTCGGGCCCCCGGATACGGGGAAGCCTACGAAGCGGTCGACCGCCAGCAACGATACCGGCACACCGGGCGGCCCCCACGGGACGGGGGCGTGGCCGGGAGGTAGCGTCAGGGTGGGCGGGCTCGGGAACGCGGGCGGTGTGCGGCGCGTTCACGAGGCGACGGATCGCGTCGTGTCTCGTCGTGATCCGGTCAGCACCAGCAGCTCCAACCGTCCACTCGTTGCCACACAGGGAAGACGCTCACTTGATGTCGGACCGCAGCCTGCGACTCCTCACGCTCCCCCGGCAGTCGGCGCTGGGAGGAAGGCGCGCCGGCGTGCTGCTGCGGGAGCGCCCCGCCTCGCCGTCCGACGCGTCCTCGGGCCGCGCCGACGGCGGCCGGCAGGACGGTCCGGGACGGAACGGCCCGGGGCGGGGCGACACGGGGCAGAACGGCCCGGGACAGAACGGTCCGGGACAGAACGGTCCGGGACAGGACGGTCCGGGACAGGACGGTCCGGGACAGGACGGTCCGGGACAGGACGGTCCGGGACAGGACGACAATCCGTTCGCGCCGCCGCCGGAGGGCACGCCGGACCGGCCCTGGCAGCCGCGGCGGCCTTCCGGCGACAGCCCGGACTCCGCGGGTCAGGACAGCGGGCGCCAGGACGGCGGGCGCCCCGCCTGGGGCAGCCAGTGGAGCGACCGGCAGCCCGTGCGCTCCTCCGGCGAGGGCTTCGGCGACCGGCCCCGTGGCGGCCCCGAAGGACAGGGCGGTCCGGCGCCGGGCATGCGCTGGGACCCCACCGACCCGGCGCAGCGCCGGGCCCGCTACGCGCTGCTGGCGGGCATGTGGGCCTTCTTCTTCGCGCTGTTCAGCTGGACGTACGTGGCGCTACTGCTGGGTGCGCTGGCGCTGTACTGGGGCGTCAGCGCGCTGCGCACCAAGCCGCGGACGCCCTCACCGGACACCCCGGCCGGTGCGCCGCCCGCCCGGCCGCAGACCGCGGCGGCGGTGAGCGGCCTGGTCACGGCGTCGCTGGCGATCGCTCTCGTCGGCGCGTCGTTCGCGGCCCAGATGGTGTACCGCGACTACTACACCTGCACCGGTGACGCCCTCACCAACGAGGCGCGGCAGGCATGCGGCACGCTGCTGCCGGAGCAGCTGCGGGACGTGCTGGGGGCCAACGCCTAGCGTTCGGCATCGTCTCCGCCGGATTCCGGCCCGGCGGGCTCGGCCGGTTCCGGCCGGGCGGCCCGCTCCGGCGGCTCCGCCTCGGCCCGCGCCGGCCGCACCGCTTGCCCCGCCTGCCCCGCCTGCCCCGCCTCCGTCTTCGCGGAGATCTCGCGCAGCGCCGCCCAGCGGGCCGCGCGGGCGGCTTCGTCGTGGGGCCAGGGGGGCGGGGGGCCTGGCGGGAAGGGTGCCTGCGGGTCGTGTTCCGGTGCGCGGGACGCGGGGAGGTGGAGCGGACCGGGTCCGGTGCCCTCCGGTCCCGGGTCGGGCCCGGTGCGCGGGGTGCCCTCCGGCAGCCGGCCGGGTGCCGTTCCGTCGGCGCCGTCGCCTCCGGGGCCGGAATCGGTTTCCCGCGGTCCCCGGCCGGGTCCGACGTCCCACGACGCCGGGCCGTGCCCGGTGTCCGGCAGTCCAGGGGCGGGCTCGTGGTCCGGCGGCTCCGGGGCCTGCTCGTTCGCCCGCGGCCCCGGAGCGGGATCGCCGTAGCGCGGCCCCGGAGCGGGATCGCCGTAACGCGGCCCCGGAGCGGGATCGCTGTGGCGCGGCCCCGGAGCGGGATCGCCGTAGCGCGGCCCCACGACCGGTTCCGCGTCCCGCACCCCCAGGCCCAGTACCGCGTCCCACACCCCCAGACCGGCGTCCGGGTCCGCATCCGGCGCCTCGCGGTCACCGGCGGCTCCCCGGTCCCCGCGCGCCACCGGCCCGGCCGCCGCCCGCTCCCCTGCCTCTCCCGTCACGTCCGCCCCCACGACCCCCGTCACGCCCCCCGTCGCGGTCAGGTCCTCCACCACGCCCGCCGTCACGTCCTCCGGGACGACCCCCGTCGGGTCCTCCGCCGCGACCTCGGTCGCGCCGTGCGCCAAGCCCTCCGCCGCCGTCTTCCGGCAGCCCCACCACCGCACGCCCAGAGCCACCGGCACCGCCACCACCGCCACCCACGCCAGGGCCGCCACCCCCACCTGCCAGCCCACGGGCCCGAACCGGGCCAGCGTGCGCACCCCCAGCGGGCCGCCCGCCAGCCCCGCCAGCAGGGCGAGCCAGGCCCCGCACAGCACCGCCGCCACCCCGGCGTACCCCGCGGTCCGCCCCCGCGACCAGGGCTCGGCCTCGCCCGCGACCGCCGCCCGAGCGGTGAACCAGCCCACCGTCACCCCGGCGACCACGGGCACCACGCCGGCCGCCCAGTGCAGCGGCGTACCGGCCCCCGCCCCCGGCACCGCCGCCAGCAGCGGGACCGGCGGCAGCAGCGGGGCCGGGTCGGAGGACAGCGGCCCCGTCACATGCCCGGCGCCCAGCACGAACCCGGGCCCGAGGGCGTACGCCGCACCCCACACCGCCGCGTTCGGCACCAGCGCCAGGCACAGCAGCAGCACCGCGAACCGCCCCGACCACCCCTCGGTGAGCTGCGCGAACGCGATCCGGGCGGCCGGACCGTGCCACACCAGCGAGGCCGCCACCAGCAGGGCGCCGCCGCCGACCAGTACCGCCGCCCCGGCCGTCGCCGCCCGCGCGCAGGCGCCGAGGCGCCTCCGGGTCCGCGCCCCGGGGCGGGCCCGCCGCAGCGGCCCCCACCGGTTCAGCACGCCGGTCACCGGCCGGTGCGGCCGCCCGTACGCCGTCCACACCCCGGCGCCGGCCGCGCCCAGGGTGACGAGCGGCAGGCACAGCGCCGTCCAGCCCCAGTCCGGCCGCAGCACGCCCCCCGCCGTGTACGCGGCGGCCCCGCCCCCGACGGCGAGGTAGCCGAGCACCACCCCGGCCCAGGCGGTCCGCCCCGCCACCAGGGGTGCCGGACCCTCCGCCGCGTAGGCCCCGTCCACCGCGTCGCGGGCCGCCCGGTGCAGCAGCCACACCGGCAGCAGGAGCAGCAGCATGGGGGTGAGTCCCACCGGCGCGGGGGCGCCGGAGAGCGTGTCGGTGCGGACCAGTTCCGCGCCGTGCGCGAGCAGCCACAGCGCCGCCGCCACGTGCAGCGCGCCGCCCGGCCCGCTGTCCGGATACGGCGAGCTGATCCACAGCGTCATCACCAGCACGGCGAAGGTGCCCAGTCCCAGCCCGGCCGCCACCACGCCGCCCAGGAGGCTGGCGGCCAGCCCGGGCGACCGGCGGCGCATCCGCGTGAGCCGGGAGTTCAACGGCGATCGGCGGTCGGTCATCAGGATCACGACGGCCATGCTCCCAACGACACGCGCTTTCCCGGCGTAACAGGCGAACCGCCGATGTGTCGCTCAATATGTGGTTATGTGCTTTTTCCTGCGAAGGGGTGACCTGTGACCCAGACCCCTGCAACCCCGCTTCCCCCGCCCGAGGAGCGGCGACGCCTGCGCGAGGCCGGTTCCCTGACGCAGGCTCAGGTCGCGTCCCGCATGGGCGTCCCCCGGTCGACGGTGCGGGCGTGGGAGTCCGGCCGTTCGACGCCCCAGGGCCGGCAGGCGGAGGAGTACGCCGAACTGCTCGCCTCCCTCACGACCGAGACCGTCCCCGCGTCCGGACTCGGACCCGAACCCACCACCGAACCCCTGACGCCCGATCAGGCATTCGACGCCCTCTACGCGTTCTGCGCGCCCGCCCTCGTCCGGCAGGCGTACCTGCTCACCGGGCGGCGCGAACTGGCCCGTGAGTCGGTCGAGCGGGCCTTCCAACTCGCCTGGCAGCGCTGGCCCGAGGTGGCCGTCGACCGCGACCCGGCCGGCTGGGTGCGGGCGGCGGCGTACGAGTACGCCCTCTCCCCCTGGCACCGCTTCCGCCCCCGCTACCGGCACCCGGAGGCACCACCGGCCGACGAGCGCGACCGCGAGCTGCTCGACGCCCTGCTGGTCCTGTCCCCGCCGCACCGCCGCACCCTGCTCCTCTACGACGGGGTCGGCCTCGACCTGCCGGAGACCGCGGCCGAGACGGAGGCGACCACCCCCGCGACGGCCGGCCGCCTGCTGCACGCGCGCCAGGCCGTCGCGGCCCGTCTGCCCGACCTCACCGACCCGGCCGAGCTCCAGCGGCGCCTGTCCGGGCTGGCGGCCACGGAGCGGCTGAGCCCGGCCGGGCCCGTCGCCGTGCGCACCGGCGGCGAACGCCGGGCGCGGTTCTGGACCCGGGCCGCCATCGCCTTCACCGTCACCCTGATCGGCGCGACCGCACTGACGCTGCGGACGGCACCGACGCAGTACGAGCCACCGGTGGCCCCCGGTGAGACCGTGCGGGGGATGCCGCCGCGGGCGGCGCCGGGTCCGCTGTCGCACGAGCAGCTCGCCCTGCGGGCGAAGCTGCGGCGGGCGATGACCGGCGGGCCGGACCGGCTGGCGCCGGAGGCCAGGTGAGCGGAGCGGCATGCGGAAGGGCCCGCACCCCGGCGTGTGGCCGGGGTGCGGGCCCTCCCGCTGTACCTGCCGGTCCCGCCGGCCCCGCGGCCCGCGGGGGCCTGCCGGGCCGGTGGGGGACCGGGTCGGCGAGGTGTCAGCCGGCGAGGATCTCGCGGGCCAGCTTCGCGGTCTCGGTCGGGGTCTTGCCGACCTTGACGCCCGCGGCCTCCAGGGCCTCCTTCTTCGCCTGGGCGGTGCCCGACGAACCGGAGACGATGGCGCCCGCGTGGCCCATGGTCTTGCCCTCGGGGGCGGTGAAGCCCGCGACGTAGCCGACGACCGGCTTGGTCACGTTCTCCTTGATGAAGGCCGCGGCCCGCTCCTCGGCGTCGCCGCCGATCTCACCGATCATCACGATCAGGTCGGTGTCGGGGTCGTTCTGGAAGGCGGCCAGCGCGTCGATGTGCGTGGTGCCGATGATCGGGTCGCCGCCGATGCCGACGGCCGTGGAGAAGCCGATGTCACGCAGCTCGTACATCATCTGGTACGTCAGCGTGCCGGACTTCGAGACCAGGCCGATGCGGCCCGGCTTGGTGATGTCGCCCGGGATGATGCCGACGTTGGACTGGCCCGGGGTGATGATGCCGGGGCAGTTCGGGCCGATGATGCGGGTCTTGTTGTCCTTCTTGCCGGCGTACGCCCAGAAGGCGGCCGTGTCGTGCACGGCGATGCCCTCGGTGATGACGACGGCGAGCGGGATCTCGGCGTCGATGGCCTCGACGACCGCGTCCTTGGTGAACTTCTCCGGCACGAAGATGACGGAGACGTTGGCGCCGGTCTTCTCGATGGCCTCCTTGACGGTGCCGAAGACGGGTACCTCGGTGCCGTCGAAGTCCACGCTCTGACCCGCCTTGCGCGGGTTGACGCCGCCCACGACGTGCGTGCCGTCACCGAGCATGAGCCTGGTGTGCTTCATGCCGGTGGCGCCGGTCATGCCCTGGACGATGACCTTGCTGTCCTTGTTGAGCCAGATAGCCATGGTGTGTGGATGTCCTCGTCCTAGGTGCTTACTTGGCGGCTGCGGCGAGCTCGGCGGCCTTGTCGGCCGCACCGTCCATGGTGTCGACGCGCTGGACCAGCGGGTGGTTGGCGTCGGTGAGGATCTGGCGGCCCAGCTCGGCGTTGTTGCCGTCGAGGCGGACGACCAGCGGCTTGGTGACGTTCTCGCCGCGGTCCTCCAGGAGCTTCAGGGCCTGGACGATGCCGTTGGCGACCTCGTCGCAGGCGGTGATGCCACCGAAGACGTTGACGAAGACGGACCTCACGTCCGGGTCGCCGAGGATGATCTCCAGGCCGTTCGCCATCACCTGGGCGGAGGCGCCGCCACCGATGTCCAGGAAGTTGGCGGGCTTGACGTTGCCGTGCTTCTCGCCGGCGTAGGCGACGACGTCCAGGGTGCTCATCACGAGACCCGCGCCGTTGCCGATGATGCCGACCTCGCCGTCGAGCTTGACGTAGTTGAGGTTCTTCTCCTTGGCGGCGGCTTCCAGCGGGTTGGCCGCGGCCTTGTCGTGCAGCTCGTCCCAGTCGTGACGGAACTCGGCGTTGTCGTCCAGCGACACCTTGCCGTCGAGGGCGATGACCTCGCCGGAGGCGACCTTCGCCAGCGGGTTCACCTCGACGAGGAGGGCGTCCGACTTGATGAAGGTGTCCCACAGCTTGACGAGGACGTTCGCGACCTTGTCGGCGACCTCGGCCGGGAACTTGGCGGCCTCGACGATCTCACGGGCCTTGGCCTCGTCCACACCGTCGATGGGGTCGATCGCGGTCTTGGCGACGGCCTCCGGACGGGTGGCCGCCACCTCCTCGATCTCCATGCCGCCCTCGACGGAGGCGATGGAGAGGAAGGTGCGGTTGGCACGGTCGAGGAGGAAGGAGACGTAGTACTCCTCGAGGATCTCCGGAGCGGTCTCGGCGATCATGACCTTGTGGACCGTGTGGCCCTTGATGTCCATGCCGAGGATGTCCGTCGAACGGGCGACGGCCTCGTCCGGGGAGGCCGCCAGCTTCACGCCACCGGCCTTGCCGCGGCCACCGACCTTCACCTGCGCCTTGACGACGGACTTGCCGCCCAGCCGCTCGGTGATCTCGCGCGCCGCCTCAGGCGTGTCGATGACTTCACCGGCCAGCACCGGTACATCGTGCTTGGCGAAGAGGTCCCTCGCCTGGTACTCGAACAGGTCCACGCGCTTCCGTCCCTATCAGTGATCTCGCGGTTCGTTGGATGCGTGGGCGTGCCGCGAAGGGCAACGTGACGACCGCATGTGTCACAGGGGAAGCGCACACGGTGTCCGAGCGCGCGGCATGTCCGTCTCGCAGGTTATCGCTGCTTGCGGGAGGCCCCTAAATCGCAGGTCACATGCCAGCGGTGATACCTGTCACATGATGCCGGGCTCACTGGCACGGCGTGCCGCCGGTGAGGAAACCCGCCGGTGGCGGGGTCTGGCGCTCTTCGGTGACGGGTCTGGGTGCGGCTCGCGGGTGCTACTCGGTGACGGGGCCGGGTGCTAGTCGGTGACGGGGCGGGGCCCTGCCGGTGACGGGGGCGGGGCGCTACCCGGTGACGGGCTGAGGACTGCCCGGCGACGGGCCGGGCACCACCTCGGCCACGGGACCGGGCCCTGCCAGCAACGGGGGCCGGGCGCCACCTCGATCACGGGACCGAGCCCTGCCGGTGACGGGAGCCGGGCGCTACCCGGTGACGGGACCGGGCCCTGCCAGCAACGGGGGCCGGGCGCCACCCGGTGACGGGCTGAGGACTGCCCGGCGACGAGCCGGGCACCACCTCGGCCACGGGACCGGGCCCTGCCAGCAACGGGGGCCGGGCGCCACCCAGTGACGGGCTGAGGACTGCCCGGCGACGAGCCGGGCACCACCTCGATGACGAGGCCGAGTCCTGCCGGTGACGGGGCCGGGCGCCACTCCATGACGGGGCCGGGCCCTGCCGGTGGCGGGGCCGGGGCCTCACCGGGCTGGGGTTGGCCCGGTGAGGCCCTTGGAGCTGCCCCGAGGTGACGCGAACGGTGCGCCGCCGCGGGGTTCCGGCCCGGCGGTCCCGTCCCCATGGGGCCGCCGGGCCTGGTCCGCAGGGTTCCGCCGGGACGGCCGACGGCTTCGGCCGTCCGTGCCGGGTGCCTGCGGAGATCAGGGGCACGCCCGCTGGGCGGGGCGTGCGGCTACGGGCCGCGCACTCCGGCGCGCGGAGCCCGCGGCTCAAGGGCGAGCGCGCGGCACGCAACGTGCGGCTCCGGGGTGAGCGAGGCGTACACCTGCCGGGCGCGCGCGGCGCGGGGCCGGGTCAGTGGCGGAAGCCGCCGGCGTCCGGGACCTCCTGGACGCACCCCTGCGCCCGGCCCGGCGTGAGCGAACCGGTGACGCCCCGCGCGCCGGTGACGGCGTGGCCGGTGAACGAGCCGCCGGTGCCCTGGGCGGTGGCGGTCAGGTCCTGGGCGAAGGGCGCGACGCCCGCCGCGAACGCGCCGGCCTCACGGGCCACCCCGGCCGCGAACGGAGCGACCTCGTCCGTTGCCCTGGCCTCGGACACGGCAACCGCGGTCGTGGTGCCGGCCTCCGCCTGTACGGCCGCCCGGGCGGCCCGCGCCCCCGCGATGGCCTGGCCGCCCCGGATCTTGGCCGCCTGCCCGGTCTGCGCCGCGGCGCTCCCGGTCGCGTCCGCGGCGGCCTCCCCGACGCTGCCCGCCCGGTCGGTGACGGCCGACGTCACCTCGGCGACGCTCTCCTCGCCGACGCCGGTGACCCCGTCGAGCGGCCCCTCGGCGTCATCGGCCGGGTCCGGCACGGTGAGGGAGGACACGGGCAGTTCGTCGGCGTTCGGGGCGGCGGAACCGAGCGCCCACGCGCCGGTCACCCCGGCGGCCATGACGAGAGAGCGGCGGACGTTCTTGTTGATGCGGATGGTGTTCATCGCGTGCGTCTGATCCTTCAAGAACGGACGTCCGGAACGGGACGTCCGGGGCACGAACCCCCCTCCCGATCGCCGCACAACAGCGACCTGGGCCGGGATTCACGCCACGGGACTCGGGGACCGTCCGGCACCGTCCGCGACCGCGGTCCCGCACGGGGGACCGGCGAGGTCAGGGGGACGACTCCGGCGGCGTCCGTCCGCCGGCCGGGAACGGCCGGGACGGTCGGGCAGACCTGTTCCGCCCCCGCGCGACAGGTCCACTGCGGGGGGGGAGGCCTGCCCTAGCCGGGGAAGACCGGGATGTCCCGGTGCCGGTCCCGCGTCCCGTCCGCCTCGACGCGCGCGGCCGCACCCGGCATCAACCGCGTGGGCGGCCGCCGGCTCTCCGTCACCGCGTACGCGTCACCGTGCCGCGACGTACCACCGTCCGCCGCCGACCGGCTGCCCAGCGTCCCGTCGCCATGACCGGCCGGCGCCCGGTGTCCGGGCGCGTGCGCGCCGACGGCGCCCTCCTGCCGCTGTGCCCCGTCCCGGTCCGCCACGGCACCCGCACCGCCGCCGGCGGACACGCCGAGACCCGGCCCGTGGACACCGGTCACCTGCACCGCGCGGTCCCGCTCCGGGAAACCGCCGTCCCCGGCTGCCGGCCCCTCGGCCCCGCCCGGCAGGGGCGCGACCGTGTCGGGCAGCGGCAGAGTCCGCGCCGGAAGCTCGGGAAGCACCGGAACACCGGGCACCGCGGGAGCTCCGGGCGACACCGGCGTCCCAGGCCACTCGGGAACCGCCGGAACGGAAACGTCGGGAAGCCCGGGCGGGGCGGGCAGAGCAGGGACAGCGGGAGGAGCGGGAAGAGCGGGCAGCGCAGGAAGAGCGGGAAGAACCGGGAGAGCTGGGAGAGTGGGCAGGGCGGGCAAGCCGGGGAGACTGCCGGGTCGGCTCCCGGGGTCACTGCCGGACCACTCCGCGAGACCCGGCAGCTCGGGGAGCCGGGACAGCCCCGTCCCCACGACACGCCCGACCGGCCGCACGGCCCGCTCGGTCACGGAACTCCCGGCCGCCACGGACCGCCCGGCACTCGCGACCGCGGCCCGCTCGCCGGCCGGTGCCACCGACCCGCCGGAGCCGGCCGCGCCACCCGTGCCCGCGCTCCGCGCCGGACGCTGCGCGGAACGGCTCTCGCCGTCCGCGCCCGCACCGGGCGTCACCGCCACGGCGACCGGAGCGGTCACCCGCGGCAGAGCCTTCGAGGAGCCGGGTGCGCTGTCGGCCGCGTCCGCCCGCTCCCCGCCCAGCACGCCGAGCACGAACACCCCGCCCACCAGCAGGACCAGGTGCAGCAGACGCCGCCCCGCCACCGCGCGCGACAGGCGCGCGGCGGCCCGGGGCAGTGCGGCTGACCAGATCAAGAGGGCGAGGATCCTCACCGTGCGGTGGAACAAGGCATCGATCCTCGCACGTGACTCCGCAGGGTGCGCAAGCCCTGCGTTACCGATGGGTGGTCATATCCCTTTGAAACCGGACTCGACTGTTCCTCTCCCGGTCGTCACACGGTGTCCGGTATCGGCAGCGGGCGCTTCTCTATCGCCGCCGCCATCACCTCCGGGAACAGGTCCGGCGTACAGGCGAAGGCCGGCGCCCCGAGCGCCGCCAGCGCGGCCGCGTGCTCCCTGTCGTACGCGGGCGCCCCCTCGTCCGAGAGCGCGAGCAGCGTCACGAACTGCACTCCCGACGCCTTCATCGCCGCCACCCGCTTGAGCATCTCGTTGCGTATCCCCCCTTCGTACAGGTCGCTGATCAGCACGACCACCGTCTCCGCGGGCCGGGTGATCTGCGACTGGCAGTACGCCAGCACCCGGTTGATGTCGGTGCCGCCGCCGAGTTGCGTGCCGAAGAGCACGTCCACCGGGTCGTCAAGCTGCTCGGTGAGGTCGACGACCGCCGTGTCGAACACGACGAGTCGCGTGGATATCGTCCGCATGGACGCCAGCACCGCCCCGAACACCGACGCGTAGACCACCGACGCCGCCATCGATCCCGACTGGTCGATACAGAGGATGACCTCCTTCTTCACCGATTGAGACGCCCGCCCGTAGCCGATCAGCCGCTCGGGGACGACCGTCCGGTACTCCGGCAGGTAGTGCTTGAGGTTGGCCGCGATCGTGCGGTTCCAGTCGATGTCGTGGTGGCGCGGCCGGCTGATCCGCGCGCTGCGGTCGAGCGCCCCGCTGAGGGTGGCCCTGGTGCGGGTGGCGAGCCGCTTCTCCAGGTCCTTGACGACCTTGCGCACGACGGCCCGCGCCGTCTCCTTGGTCGTCTCCGGCATCGCCTTGTTCAGCGACAGCAGCGTGCCGACGAGATGCACGTCGGCCTGCACCGCCTCCAGCATCTCCGGCTCCAGCAGCAGCGCGGACAGCCCGAGCCGGTCGATGGCGTCGCGCTGCATGACCTGCACGACCGACGCCGGGAAGTACGTCCGGATGTCCCCCAGCCAGCGGGCCACGGACGGCGCCGACGCCCCCAGTCCCGCCGACCGGCCCGTGCCCGACTGCCCCTTGCCCTCCTTCCCGTAGAGCGCGGTCAGCGCCCCGTCCATCGCCGCGTCCCGCCCACCGAGCGCACACCCGGTGCCGTCCGCCGCGTCACCCCCCAGCACCAGCCGCCACCGCCGCAACCGCTCCCGCCCGGCGTCGTCCGGCGCGGCCACGCCCCCGGCTTCCTCAGTCATACGTCCTCCTCCCCGCACGCCCCGTGCATCACGCTCGTCACGTCACCCCGGCCGGCTCGGCGCCGGCCGCCTCCACCGCCCCGTCCAGCCCCAGCAGCAGCCGCACCACCGGCAGCACGGCATCGGCCCGCTCGGCGTCGAGCCCCGGCCCGAAGCCCGGTGTCCCCGCCCCCGCGGCCTCCGCGCTCCCCCGCTGCCCGGGCCCCCGCCGCACCAGCTCCCCCAGCGTCCTGCGGACCCCGGGCTCGTACGCCGAGAAGGTGCGCCGCAGCAGCGGCAGTACGCCGGTGAACGCCTCCGTCGGCACCCCGGTCAGCCAGCCGTCGACCAGCCCCAGCAGCCGCTCGTCGTGCACCAGCAGCATGCCGCCGCCCCCGCCGGCGAACCCCTCGATCCACGCGGCCGCGTCCGCCGGAGGCGTCCCCGGCGACAGCACCAGCCCCATCAGCCGCGCCGCCTCGTCCTGCGCCAGCTCCCCGTCGTCCAGCAGCAGCCGCACCGCGCGCCCCCGGATCACGCCGGGCACGGTGTCCCGCGCGCAGAGCACCCGCAGCACCGTGTGCCAGCGGCCCCGCAGGTCGCCGTGGTCCGCTGCCGGACCGTCGCCGAGCAGTCCCACGGCCGTGTGCGCCGCGTCCACATGACGCCGCATCTCCTCGGCCGCGTCCGCGTCGAGCGCGGCGCAGGCGGGTGGCAGACCGACGAAGACCCGCTCGGCCAGGCCCGCGGCGACCTCCGCCAGGGCTCCGGTGTCCGTGCCGCGCACGTCGCCGTAGCGCAACGAGCGGACCAGGGCCGGCAGCGCCTGCGCGAGGTGGCCGACGTCGGCGTCCAGGGCCGCCCGGTCGGCGAGGACGCGCATCACCGCCGGGAGCGCGTCGGGCAGTTCGGCCAGCAGGCAGTGCTCGGCCAGCGCGGTGACCTCGGCCAGGCCCTGCGCCGCCGTGGCGTCGGCCTCCGCCTTGGCGGTCGCGGCGGCGAGCACGGTCGTCCCCCACACCCCCGCCTCGGCGACCCGCACCGACAGCTCCGGCTCCCAGCGCAGCCGCCAGCTCTCCCGGAACGTTCCGGTACTGCCGCGCGACATCACCGGCTCGCCCCACGCCACGCCCAGCAACCGCAGCCGGTGCAGCAGCCTGCTGCGTCCGGCATCGGTCTCCTTGCGCAGGTCGAGCTCCAGTTCCCGCTCCAGCGCCTCCGGCTTCAGCCGCAGCCGCCGCTGCACCCGGGCGAGGTCCCGCTGCAGGGGCACCGCCGGCGCCGCCTGCGGCACCTCGCCCAGCACGTCCCCCACGACCAGCCGGTCGTGCACCAGCGCCAGCGGTACGTCCGAGCCCTCGCACATCACCGCCCGCACGGCGTCGGTCGTCTCGCCGAGCCCGGCCAGCGGGCGCCCGCGCATCGCGGCGAGCGTCTCGGCCAGCCGCACCGCCTCGATGACATGGGCCGAGGAGACGGACCGGTCCTCGGCCCGCAGCAGCCCCGCCACCTTGGTCATCCAGCGCTCGACCGGCCGGTCCGGCGCCGCGAACAAGTGGGCGTACCACCCCGGTGAGTCGACCCCCGCGCCGTACCCGCTCGCCCGCGCCAGCCTGCGATGCGTCCACGGCACCCAGGTCATGTCGGTCTTGACCTTGGGCAGCCCCTTCAGCAGCGCGCGGTCCGCCGCGACGGTCGCCTTCTGCCGCAGCGCGGGCACGTGCCACGCCCCGCACACCACGGCCACGCCGCCCCCGAACTCGCGCTGGGCCGCGCGCATCTGGAGCCGCATGTGCGCCTCCCGCACGAGGTCCCGGTCGTGTCCGCCGCTGCCGTACACCTCCCGCAGCGCCCCCATCGCCTCCTCGACCACGGCGAACGGGGCGAACACGTCCTCCCGGCCGGGCCCGCGGTGCTCGACGACGTCCTCCCACCAGCGCTCGGCGTCGTCATATCCAGCGGCCTCGGCGAGCACCCCGAGCGGATCGATCCGCACGTCGGTCCGGGGACCGGCGCCCCCGCCGTCCGAGTCGTCCTCGGCTCCGGCGCCGACTGCGGAGTCCCCCTCGGCCTCGGTGCCGACTGCGGAGTCCCCCGCGGCACCGGAGTCGGCGGCGGCGCCGGCGCCGGGCCCGGCCTCACGGTCATCGCCCTCACCGCCATCGCCCTCGCCGGCCGCCGCCGGCTCCTGCCCCGTCCCGCTCTGCCACACCAGCGTGTGCGTGGCCGGCAGGTCGATGAAGCGAGCCGGGATCCCCTGCTCCAGAGCCCACCGCATCGCCACCCACTCCGGCGAGAACTCGGCCAGCGGCCAGAACGCCGAACGCCCGGGCTCGTCCACGGCATGGGCGAGCAGGGCGACCGGCGGGCGCATCTCCGGGTCGCCGGCCAGCGGGATCAGCGGGTCGGCCTCGGGCGGCCCCTCGATCAGCACCACCCGCGGCCGCGCCGCCTCCAACGCCGCCCGCACGGCCCGCGCCGACCCCGGCCCGTGGTGCCGTACGCCGAGCAGCAGCGGCTCCCCGCCGGTCCATCCGCTGCTCCCGGCGGCCTCAACGCCCGTCACACCGTCCCCCTCGCCTCCGAGGCCATCCCAGATCGTCGTCGTCCACCGCGCCGGCGCTCGCCGCCGCGTCCCACCCGACGCTGCTCACGCGCTCACCTCCCGGCAGGCCCGGTAGAAGTCCTTCCAGCCCTCCCGCTCCCGCACGACCGCCTCCAGGTACTCCTGCCAGACGACCCGGTCCGCCGCCGGATCCCGGACCACCGCGCCGAGAATGCCCGCGGCGACATCGCTCGGCCGCAGCACGCCGTCGCCGAAGTGGGCGGCCAGGGCGAGGCCGCTGGTGACGACGGAGATCGCCTCCGCCGTGGACAGCGTGCCGCTGGGCGACTTCACCTTCGTACGGCCGTCGGCCGTGATCCCGTCCCGCAGTTCGCGGAAGACCGTCACCACCCGCCGGATCTCGTCGACGCCGTCCGGCACGGCCGGCAGGTCGAGGGAGCGGCCGAGCTGGCCGACGCGCCGCGAGACGATGTCGACCTCCGCCTCCACGCTCTCCGGCAACGGCAGCACGACCGTGTTGAACCGGCGGCGCAGCGCGCTGGACAGCTCGTTGACCCCGCGGTCGCGGTCGTTGGCCGTGGCGATCAGGTTGAAGCCGCGGACGGCCTGCACCTCCTGGCCCAGCTCCGGTACGGGCAGCGTCTTCTCCGACAGGATGGTGATGAGCGTGTCCTGCACGTCCGCCGGTATCCGGGTCAGCTCCTCGACCCGCGCGGTCATCCCCTCCGCCATGGCCCGCATGACCGGGCTGGGCACCAGTGCGTCCCGGCTCGGGCCGTGGGCGAGCAGCTGCGCGTAGTTCCAGCCGTAGCGGATCGCCTCCTCCGGCGTGCCGGCGGTGCCCTGCACGAGCAGCGTCGAGTCGCCGCTGACCGCCGCGGCCAGGTGCTCCGACACCCACGTCTTGGCCGTGCCGGGCACGCCGAGCAGGAGCAGGGCGCGGTCGGTGGCGAGCGTGGTGACGGCCACCTCGACGATGCGGCGCGGTCCCACGTACTTCGGTGTGATCACGGTGCCGTCGGGCAGGGTGCCGCCCAGCAGGTAGGTGGCGACCGCCCAGGGCGAGAGCTTCCAGCGGGCCGGGCGCGGCCGGTCGTCCTGCACGGCCAGCGCGGCGAGTTCGTCCGCGAAGGCGTCCTCGGCGTGCGGCCGCAGCGCCTCCGCTTCGTGCGCGGACGTGTTCTCGGTCTGCTCGACGGACGTCGGTTCCACGGACACAGACATGGCTGAGTCCCCCTCCAGCTCGGCCGGTTCGGATCTGGTCACCACGGTGCACCACCCCACTGACAATCCATCCTGACCTGCGAAAACGCGTTCGCCAGGCCGATTGTCAGTGGGGGGATCTACCTTCGATGGCATGACTCAGCAGGGGGTGCGCTGGACGGCGGAACAGGTGCTGGCACTGGCGCCTGACGCCGCGTCACGCAAGGCGGGCAGCAAACTCGGAGCGGCCGGGCCGTGGTCCGGGACAGGGACTTCCGACGAGGGGACGTTGTGGGGACTGTGCAAGGGCAGTGGCAGCAAGCCGTACCAGACGGTCGTCGACGTCGCGGACGCGTCCGGTCCGGCGTACAAGTGCAGTTGTCCCAGCCGTAAGTTCCCGTGCAAGCACGCGCTGGGGCTGCTGCTGCTCTGGTCCGGCGACGACGGCGCGGTGCCGCGGGGCCAGGCGCCGGAGTGGGCCGAGCAGTGGACGGCGGGCCGGCGGCAGCGCGCCGCGGAGCAGCGGACGCCGGGAGCGGCGGGTGCGCCGGCCGCCGCCGACCCGGAGGCGGCGCGGCGCAGGGCGGAGCGCCGCGCCGAGCGGATCAGCGCGGGCGCGACCGAGCTGGAGCAGCGCCTGGCGGACCTGCTGCGCGGCGGCCTGGCCGCGGCCGAGCAGGCGGGGTACGGGCTGTGGGAGGAGACCGCGGCGCGCATGGTCGACGCCCAGGCACCCGGGCTGGCCGCGCGGGTCAGGGAGCTGGGGGCGATCCCGGCGTCCGGACCGGGCTGGCCGGTGCGGCTGCTGGAGGAGTGCGCGCTGCTTCACCTCCTCGACCAGGGCTGGCTGCACCGCGACCGGCTGCCGGAGAGCCTGGCGGCCACGGTCCGTTCCCGGGTCGGGCTGCCCGCCGCGGCGGACGGCCCGCCGGTGCGCGACCGCTGGCTGGTCCTCGCCCAGTACGACACGGCGGACGCGCGCCTGACCACCCGCCGGACGTGGCTGTACGGCACGGACTCCGACCGCACCGCGCTCCTCCTCTCCTACGGCGCGGCCGGCCGGGCTCCGGAGCTCGCCCTGCCGGTCGGACTGACCCTGGACGCGGAGGTGTCCGCCTATCCGGGTGAGGGCCAGGCGCGAGCGGCGATCGGCGAGCAGTTCGCGCCGCCCGCCCCGACGCCGGTCCAGCCCCCGGGCATGTCGACGACCCTCGCCGTCGCCCGTTACGGCGAGGCGCTGCGCGCCGACCCGTGGCTCGACGCGGTCCCGGTGACCCTGGACCGGGTCGTACCGACCCCGGACGGCGCCTCGTGGCAGCTGGCCGACGCCGACGAGGACGCGGCGCTGCCGCTCACCCCGGCCGCCCGCTCCCGCCCCGGCCTCTGGCGCCTCGTCGCCCTCTCGGGCGGCGCCCCCGTCAAGGTCTTCGGCGAGTGCGGCCACCAGGGCTTCACCCCCCTGACGGCCTGGCCGCGGGGAGCGCGCACGGCGGTCTCCTTGTGCTGATCCCGCCGCGCGCCGGCGTACGTCTCACCGTCGCGAGACCCACCGCCGCCCGCCCCGCACGGCCCTCCGGTCATCAGCCGCCGGCCACCCGCCCTCGTAGGGCTCCTGACCCTCGTCGTGACACCGAAAGGACTCTCGTGAACAGGACCGCAACCCCGGTGGACCCGCCCGCGCCGGGCGGCCCCACCGGCCACGGTCACGCGGGCGCCACCGCCTGGGAGGACCTGGTCACCACCGCCCTGCTCGGCACGGACCGGCGCCCGCCGCCCGTCTCGCTCCCCGCTCCGGGCCGGGAGGCACCGGCGGCCCTGCTGGACGCCGCGGCCGCGGAGACCGTACGGCGCCGGGCGGGCCTGCGCCCGGCCCGCGCCGCGGCCCGCCCGGACCCGGCCCCCGAGGACCCCCGCCCGCCCCTCCCCGCCGCCGCGGCCCGCCGGCTCGCCCTGCTGCTGGCCGACCGGCCCGGCGCGTCCGGCGGCGGCCGCAGAGGCACGGCACCGGACCTGATGGAGCTGCTGCCCCAGTGGCTCGCGCTGGCCAACAGCCACCACTACGCGGCGCCCCCGGAAACACTGCCCGTCCTCCTGGACGCGGCCCGCGGCCGTACGGACCTGCGTCCCGCCGCCCTGACCTTCGCCGGCCCGCGCGCTCTGTGGCTGGCCCGCCTCAACCCGGACTGGCGCTTCGCCCTGCGCGCGGCTCCGGGCGGGGGCACCGCGCTGCCGCATGCGGACGACACGGAACAGGTGCGGCGGCTCTGGGAGGAGGGCCTGTTCGCCGAACGGGTGGCGCTCCTGACCGCCCTCCGTGCCCAGGAGCCCACCCGCGCGCGGGAGCTGCTCGCGTCGACCTGGTCGACGGAGCGGGCCGAGGACCGCCTGATGTTCCTCGACTCCCTCCGCACGCGGCTCACCGGCGAGGACGAGCCGTTCCTGGAACGGGCCCTGGCCGACCGGAGCCGCAACGTACGGGCCACCGCGGCCGAGCTGCTCTCGGCACTGCCCGGCTCGGCGCTGGCCGCGCGGATGGCGGTACGGGCCGGAGCGTGCGTGGCCGTGGACCACACCCGGGACGCCCCGGTGATCACCGTCGAGGCACCGCACGAATGCGACGCGAGCATGGAGCGGGACGGCGTGCTGGCCAAGGCCCCGGCCGGACGGGGCGAACGGTCGTGGTGGCTGGGCCAGCTGGTGGAGGCGACGCCCCTCACGGCCTGGCAGGCCCGGCTGGGCGGCCGTACGCCCCGGGAGGTCGTGGCGCTCCCGGTGGCCGACGACTGGCAGGCCGAGCTGCACGCGGCGTGGTGCCGGGCGGCGGTCAGACAGCGGGACGCCGACTGGGCCCGCGCCCTGCTGGGCTCGCCCTCGGCACCGGAGGCGGGCGGCCCCGGGGCGGTGTCGCTGGCGGAGCGGGCCAAGCTGCTGGACACCCTGGGCGGCGAGGAGCGGGCCGAGTGGGTCGCGGGGTTCATCGCCGCGCACGGCCTGTCCGAGGCGTTCCAGCTGCTGGGGGTCTGTGCGGTGCCGTGGTCCGGGCCTCTGGGGCGGGCGGTCGTCGACGCGCTCAACATCGCCCGGGACGCGGGAAGTTACCCGTGGAGCTTCAGCGGAGTGATGGGCCTGGCCGAACGCTGCCTCGACCCGTTGGAGGCCAACCGGCTCGACGGCCTCCTCGCGGTACCCGAGGAACCGGAGAACGCGTCACCGGGAGCGGGCGGCTACTGGGCCGAGGCCTTCCAGCGCCTGGTCACGACCCTGCGCCTGCGGGCGTCGATGGCCGAGGAGCTGAGCCCTTGAGAAGAGCGCGACCCGGCACCCGCCCCGCCGCACCGGCGCGGTCGCAGACGCAGGTGAGGCTCAGGCCCCCGCCGGCTGCCGTACGTTCGCGCGCACCCAGTCCACGATCGACGCGGTCGTCGCCCCGGGCGTGAAGATCTCGGCGACACCCTTCTCCTTCAGCGGGGCGATGTCCCCCTCGGGGATGATGCCGCCGCCGAAGACCAGGATGTCCTCGGCCTCGCGCTCCCTGAGCAGGTCGATCACGGCGGCGAAGAGCGTGTTGTGCGCCCCGGACAGGATCGACAGCCCGACGGCGTCGGCGTCCTCCTGGATCGCGGTGTCCACGATCTGCTCGGGCGTCTGGTGGAGCCCGGTGTAGATGACCTCCATACCGGCGTCCCGCAGCGCCCGTGCGATCACCTTGGCCCCGCGATCGTGGCCGTCGAGCCCAGGCTTGGCCACCACCACGCGGATCGGACCGGCTGCCACACCCATCACTGCCTCCATGAAGCGACTACGTCCATCCGTACCGACAAGTACCGCACAGTTCCCTCATGCCCGGACGCGCGGCACGCCACCCGCGGCCGGGACCGCCGCCCATGCGCCGGGCCGCAACCCCCGGGGAAGTGAACGAACGTTATCGTCAGCGGCCCGCGCCCGGCAGTTTTACGACGAGGACCGAGGGGGAAATCACATAGTGGGACACATTCGACGCGCGACGTTCCGAGGAACCCGCGCAACGGGAGCCGCGACGAGGCCGCCCCACCCCCGCGCCGCGAGCCGCGCGCCGCGGACGGTGAGGCGCGTCGACGCCGGCACGAAGGGCACCGACAGCTTGTAGCGCAGAGAGACGCGTTCCATCACCGGCACCACACCAGCCTCACCAGGCCCACGAGGCTCACGGGTCGGCAACAACAGCACACAGGCGGCACAGCACAGACAAGCGGCACAGCGGACCTGCACCCCAGGCACCAGGCAATCCGGCCACCAGGCACCATCCGGGCGCCGCCCCCTCACCACCCAGCCCATCCCATCCCGCCCTTCGCGCCCCGTCGACCCTCCAGCGCGACACCCACGGGCGCACACGGGAGGACAGAGCCGTCCACCGTGTGCCGACGGGAGGTCGTCGGCCATGAAGGTCACGCAGGTCACCAGGGCACTGCTGCCCTTTCCCCCGTTCCCCCGCCAGCTGCTGCCGATCCCGGGCACCCTCGCGGGACTCTCTCTGGCCCTGCTGAAGGCCACCGCCCTGGAGATCGCGATCCTGGCCGGCCACCTGATCCTCTACCCCTCCGGCATCATCCAGGAGCGCCGCGCACCGGCCCCCCGGATCCCCGCCCAGGAGGGGACCGCACAGCTCCCCGCGCAGGCCAGGCCCCCGGTCGTCCTGCTGCACGGCTTCATCGACAACCGCTCGGTCTTCCTGCTGCTGCGCCGCTCGCTCGCCCAGCACGGCACGCAGCAGATCGTGTCGCTCAACTACTCTCCACTGACCTGCGACATCCGTACGGCCGCCACATTGCTCGGCCGGCACATAGAGGAGATCTGCGAGCGCTCGGACAGCGAGCGGGTCGACATCGTGGGCCACAGCCTCGGCGGGCTGATCGCCCGCTACTACGTGCAACGGCTGGCCGGCGACAACCGCGTGCGCACGCTCGTCACGCTCGGCACGCCCCACTCCGGCACCCGTGTCGCGCCGCTCGCCAACGCGCACCCCATCGTGCGCCAGATGCGCCCCGGCTCCGCCGTCATCGAGGAGCTGGCGCTGCCCGCGCCCGGCTGCCGTACGCGGTTCGTGAGCTTCTGGAGCGACCTCGACCACCTGATGGACCCGCTGGAGACGGCCTGTCTGGACCATGCCGACCTGCTGGCACAGAACGTCCGGGTGAGCGGGATCGGCCACCTCGCCCTGCCGGTGCATCCGGCGGTCGCCACGGGCGTACGCCAGGCCCTGGAAGGCACGTACGCCGGCCCCGCGGAGGACCCGCGGCCCGGCGCGCACGACGGCGGCCTCACCGTGGCCTGAGCAATTCCCGTGGGCCACCACTCGGTTACCTGCCGGCCACCCGCCAGCCCCGGCCGGTCACCTGACGGCCACTCGCCCGCGTCAGGACCACGCGGCCGGCCCCTCGCCCCGGCACGGCCCGTGATGTCGAACAATCCTCGAACACAAACCCAAACCCGTGCCCGCAGTCCCCCAAAACACGGCCGAATGCCCGTTTCCTGCGCACGCGAAACCAGCAGAAGATTGTCGTGCCCGCGTACCGCCGGGTACAGTCGCCGCACTGCTCTGCCAGCCCCTGTTGTCGAGGCGAAAGAGAAGTTGGTGAACGACCGTCACCCGTCGGGGACCATGACCACCCCGGCATCGGCTTCCGAAGCCGACTCGGCGCCCTACGCGTCGTACGGCACCCAGGAAGCCCAGTACGGCGACCTCACCACATACGCCGGGTACCCCGCCACTGGATTCGACACCGGCGGCCACGCCACGGTGACCGCCCCGAACGCTCCCACCGCCACCACGACCTTCGAGGCCGACCCCCTCTTCGGCGACCTCGCGGGCAACGGGCACGGCACCGGCGCGTACGACGCCACCCAGTGGTCCACCGGCAGCCACCAGACCGTCGCCTACGACGGGTACGCCGCGCACCACCACGCCGCCTACGACACCGGCGCCTACGACACGACCACCTGGACCACGGGTCACCAGCAGCTTCCGCTCATCCCTCCGCAGGCCGGAGCGGTGGACGCCGGCGGCCAGTGGGACGCGAGCGCGTGGGTCCAGCCCGAGCAGGGCGGCCCGGCCGACCAGACCCAGCAGTGGGAATGGGGCACGCAGGCCTTCGACACCGGCGCGTACGACGCCACGCAGTGGAACTCCGACGGCGCCCGGGGCACCGGCCGGACCACCGGCGCGTACGACCAGCAGGCCGAGCACTTCCCGCAGCAGGCGGGGCCGTTCGACCAGCACAGCGGGGAACGCGAAGCGCACACCGGCGAGTTCGACCCGCACACCGGCGAATTCGCGCGGCACGGCGGTGACTTCGCTCCGCACGCCGAGCCGTTCGACCAGCAGGCGACCGCGACCTTCGAACAGATCGACCCCGCCGACGGCGAGGACACGCCGGAGAACACCGGCGAGACGCCGGCCGAGGCCCCCTTCCTCCTCGACGACCAGGAGGAGGTCACGCCCGCCCCCGCCGGCCGGGCGGCCGGCCGCAGCGGTTCCCGCTCCCGTCGCCGTACGCCCGCCAAGCGGTCCGCGCTGCTGACCGTCGCCGTGCCCTCGGCGTGTGTGATGGGCGTGGCGGGTATCGCCGCCGCCTCCGTCGGCACCTTCACCGGTGACGAGCAGGACGCCTCCGCGGCCGCCGCCGACGCGCCGGCGGTGCAACCGTCCGCCGCCAACAACCAGCTGGACACCCAGCTGGAGAGCCTCACCGCCGAGGCGGACGACTTCGGCGACCGGGTCAGCCGCACCCAGGAGCGCATCGACCTCAAGGCGCAGCAGGAGGCCGAGCGGAAGCGGGCGGCGGAGGAGGCGGCGCGCAAGGAGCGGCTGCGCCCGAAGTTCGCGCTGCCGGTCGCGCAGCACGGGCTGAGCGCCTACTACGGCCAGGCCGGCATCAACTGGATGTCCGTGCACACCGGCATCGACTTCCCCGTCTCCTACGGCGCGACGGTCATGGCCGCGACGGACGGCACGGTCCGCACCGAGGTGAACAGCGCCTACGGCAACATGATGATCGTGACGGCGATGGACGGCACGGAGACCTGGTACTGCCACCTCTCCAGCTACCAGGTCGCCTCCGGTACGACCGTCAAGGCCGGCGACCCGATCGCCTACTCCGGCGACTCGGGCAACTCCACCGGCCCGCACCTGCACTTCGAGGTGCGCCCCGGCGGCGGCGCGGCGGTCGACCCGCTGGCCTGGCTGCGCAGCCACGGGCTGGACCCGACGTAGGACGCGGCTCGGCCCGCCCGGGTGAGCCGGGGCCGGGCCCCCTTGCGGAGGTCCCCGGCCCCGGACCGTACCTCTAGAGCTTCTCCACCGGCGCGTACCGCAGCAGCAACCGCTTCGGCTTGGCGTCCCCGAAGTCGATGGTCGCCTCGGCGTTGGCACCGGCGCCCTTCACCGCGACGACCGTGCCGAGGCCGAACTGGTCGTGCGTCACCCGGTCCCCCACCGCCAGCGCGGCCACCGGCTGCTCGGACGTCCGCCGCGTGGCGAACCCGGACGCGCCGGACGCCGAGGAGCGCGAGCGGGACGAGGACAGCGAGGCCGCGACGCCCGAGACCGGGCCCGCGGGGGCCGCGGAGCCACCCGTACGCTTCCAGTCCACGTGCGCGGCGGGGATCTCCTCCAGGAACCGGGACGGGGGGTTGTACTGCGGCTGGCCCCAGGCGCTGCGCATCACGGACCGGGTGAGGTACAGCCGCTCCCGCGCGCGGGTGATGCCGACGTACGCCAGGCGCCGCTCCTCCTCCAGCTCCTTGGTCTGGCCGAGGGCGCGCAGGTGCGGGAAGACGCCGTCCTCCATGCCGGTGAGGAAGACGACCGGGAACTCCAGGCCCTTGGCGGTGTGCAGGGTCATCAGCGTGATGACGCCGTCGCCGTCCTCCTCGTCGGGGATCTGGTCGGAGTCGGCGACCAGGGCGACCTGCTCCAGGAAGTCGGCCAGTGTGCCCGCTTCCTCGCCCCCGCCGCGCTGCTGCTCGAACTCCAGGGCGACGGCGGCGAGTTCCTGGAGGTTCTCGATCCGGGTCTCGTCCTGCGGGTCGGTGGAGGCCTGCAACTCGGCGAGGTAGCCGGTGCGTTCCAGCACGGCCTCCACGATCGTCGCCGGTCCGGCGCCGGACTCGACGATCGTACGGAGGTCCTCCATCAGCGTGTTGAACCGCTTCACGGCGTTCGTGGACCGCGCGGCCATGCCGTAGGCCTCGTCGACCCGCTTGAGCGCCTGCGGGAAGCTGATCTTCTCGCGCTGGGAGAGGGCGTCGATCATCGCTTCGGCGCGGTCGCCGATGCCGCGCTTGGGCACGTTGAGGATCCGGCGCAGCGGCACCGAGTCCTCCGGGTTGGCCAGCACGCGCAGGTAGGCCAGGACGTCCCGGACCTCCTTGCGCTCGTAGAAGCGGACGCCGCCGACGACCTTGTAGGGCAGGCCGACGCGGATGAAGATCTCCTCGAAGACACGGGACTGGGCGTTGGTGCGGTAGAACACGGCGACGTCACCGGCCTTGGCCTCGCCCGCGTCCGTGAGGCGGTCTATCTCGTCGGCGACGAACTGGGCCTCGTCGTGCTCGGTGTCGGCGACGTAGCCGGTGATGCGCGCGCCCGCGCCCGCGTTGGTCCACAGGTTCTTGGGGCGGCGGGACTCGTTGCGCTCGATGACCGCGTTGGCCGCGGAGAGGATCGTCTGCGTGGAGCGGTAGTTCTGCTCCAGCAGGATCGTCGTCGCGTCCGGGTAGTCCTCCTCGAACTGGAGGATGTTGCGGATGGTCGCGCCGCGGAAGGCGTAGATCGACTGGTCGGCGTCGCCCACCACGCACAGCTCGGCGGGCGGCGGCTCGCCCCCGCCGGGCGGCACGTCCTCGTCGTGCGCGCCGGTGCCGACGAGCTCGCGGACGAGGGCGTACTGGGCGTGGTTGGTGTCCTGGTACTCGTCGACCAGGACGTGCCGGAAGCGGCGGCGGTAGTGCTCGGCGACGTCCGGGAAGGCGCGGAGCAGGTTGACCGTCGTCATGATCAGGTCGTCGAAGTCGAGGGCGTTCGCCTCGCGCAGGCGTGACTGGTACAGCGCGTACGCCTGGGCGAGGGTCTTCTCGAAGCCGTCGGCGGCCTGGGCGGCGAAGTCCTCCTCGTCGATCAGCTCGTTCTTGAGGTTGCTGATCCTGGCGCTGAAGGACTTGGGCGGGAAGCGCTTGGGGTCGAGGTCCAGGTCGCGGCAGACCAGGGACATCAGGCGCTTGCTGTCGGCCGCGTCGTAGATCGAGAACGACGAGGTGAAGCCGAGCCTCTTGGACTCCCGGCGCAGGATGCGCACGCACGCGCTGTGGAAGGTCATCACCCACATCGCGTTCGCGCGCGGGCCGACGAGCTGCTCCACGCGCTCCTTCATCTCGCCCGCGGCCTTGTTGGTGAAGGTGATCGCGAGGATCTGCCCCGGGTGCACCCCGCGCTCGCCGAGGAGGTGGGCGATGCGGTGGGTGAGGACGCGGGTCTTGCCGGAGCCGGCACCGGCCACGATGAGCAGGGGGGAGCCGGAGTGGACGACGGCGGCGCGCTGGTTGTCGTTCAGCCCCTCCAGGAGCGCGGCGGCGTCCACGGCGGGGCGCGGGGCGCCGTCGCGGTAGTAGGCGTCCCGGTCCGGGGGCACGTCGTCGAACTTCCCGCCGAACAGATCGTCCGGGATCGGCTCCGGAGCGTGCTCGTCCTCGGGCGGCGGGGGCTCCTCGTGGGCCCGCGGGGCCTGGAGGTCCGCCAGGAAGCTGTCGTCAAAGAGGCTGCTCATCGCTCTCCGAGTCTAGGGTGCCCCACCGACAGCCCGCGGCCGCCCCGGAAACATCCCGGACCGGAACAGCGGACGATCGTGCGGGGAAGACCGACGATCTTGCCGCGGCGAGGCGGTGGGCCCCACCGCGGCGAGGCGGGCGATCCCGCCGCGGCGCCGAGGCCGGACGGCCACGGACGTAAGGCCGGCGACCGTACCGGCACAGACAGAAGCCGGCCTCGCGCGCGAGATGTGCCCCGGCCACGCACGTGAGGCCTGCGGTCACGCACGTGAGGCCCGGTCCGACCTTGCACGTGAGGCCCGCTCCGACCACCCACCGCACGACAGACCCGGCCACGCACCGCACGACGGACCCGGCCACGCATCACCCGGCAGACCCCGGCCGCACACCGCGACGCAGCCCACGGCCCCCACCGGCCACGCACGCGACGCAGACCCCTGCCCACACCACGAGGCGGGCACCGCCCGGCCGCCGCCGCGGCCGCCGGCCGCGCACGCTCACCGTCCGAACACGATCTCACGCGAGCCGTAACGACTGACTAAAGGTCACGAAAATGTATCGGGCATATCACCCACCAACCTTCACACGGGCCACACGAGTTGGCTACCGTTCCGGTCAGGCCGCACGACCCCCACCGGCGAACGTCGCCGGGCCGCGCGGCCTCCGCCGAGTCCGGTGCGCCCCAGGCAGCCGGAGCCGGGGACCCAACCGAATCTGGGGTGAATCGGCCCGCCTCCCTCCCCGGGAGCGGACCGTAGGGCAACCCTTCCGAACCACCCGCCCGAACCCGACAGCTAACCCGGTAGGCGGCAGATGGAAGGAGTCGCCTCCTTTGGCGTCGCACCGCAAGTCGCGCCCCGCCGGCGCGCGCGCAGCAGGTATACGGACCCCCGCACTCGCCACCGCCGCCCTCACGTCCGTGGCCCTGCTCTCCCAGACCGCCAACGCCGCCCCCTCGGCCGACGACAACCCGAGTCTCGAAGAGGTCGAGAAGAAGGTCGACGACCTCTACCGCCAGGCGGAGTCGGCCACCGAGAAGTACAACGCGGCCAAAGAACGGACCGCGAAGCAGCGCAAGCGCGTCGACACCCTCCTGGACGACGTCGCCCAGCGCGCGCAGCGGCTGAACGACGCGCGCGAGGAACTGGGGACGTACGCCGCCGCCCAGTACCGCACCGGCGGGTCCCTCCCCGAGACCGCCACCTTCCTGCTCGCCGACTCGCCGCAGGACTACCTCGACCGGACGCAGCTGATGGGCCGGCTGACCAGCCGCCAGAAGGACGCGGTCGACGAGTACTTCACCGAGCAGTCCGCGACGATGAAGAAGCGCCAGGAGGCCACCGAGAGCCTGACGACGCTCACCGAGTCGCAGAGCGACCTGCGGACGGCCAAGGCCACGGTCCAGCAGAAGCTCGCCGACGCGCGGGAACTGCTGTCGCGGCTGACCGCCGAGGAGAAGGCCCGCCTCGCGGCGATCGAGAAGGAGAAGCAGGAGGAGGCCGAGCGCAGGGCCGCCGAGCTCGCCCGGCAGCAGGCGGCGGAGCAGCGGCGCCTGGAGGCGGCGCGACAGGAGCAGGAGCAGGTGCAGGAGTCGGCGGGCGGCGGTTCCTCGACCGCGACCGGCGACCCGTCCGGTTCCGGGACGTCGGTGCCGGACTCCGCGTACGGCACCAAGGCGGAGAAGGCGCTCGCCTTCGCCCGCGCCCAGATCGGCAAGCCGTACGTCTGGGGCGCCACCGGCCCCGACTCCTACGACTGCTCCGGCCTCACCCAGGCCGCGTGGAAGGCCGCCGACGTCAGCCTGCCCCGCACCACCTACGACCAGGTGAACGCCGGCACGACCGTCTCCCTCGCCGCCGCCCTGCCGGGTGACCTGATCTTCTTCTACGACGACATCACCCACGTCGGCCTCTACATCGGCAACGGCATGATGATCCATGCCCCGAAGCCGGGCGCGTACGTCCGCGAGGAGTCGGTCTACTACGACGGCGAGTCCTCCATCCACAGCGTCGTCCGCCCGGCCTGACGCACCCGGCGCCGGGAAGCGTGCGAAGGGCACGCGCGCGTGCGGGGTTCTCCGCGGCACGCGCGCGTGCGGCAGGACGTCGGGCGAGGGGCGGGCGGTCAGGTCCAGAGCACGGCGATGAAGACGTTCGCCGTGGTCAGCAGGCCCACCAGCCCGAACGTGCCCTTGTCCACCCGCTCCTCGTCCCGCTTCACGTAGACGAGGCCGAGGATCACGATCAGCAGGGCCAGCTTCACGCCGATCTTGATGTTGTCGACGGTCTGGTCGTCGGCCTGGTTCAGGCCGACCAGGATGACGCCGGTGACCAGCATGGTCAGGGCGCCGTGCAGCATCGCCGGGACGAAGCGCGCGGTGCCCTGGCCCATCGCCTTCATCTGGGTGAGGAAGCCGCCGAGCAGCGACGCGATGCCGATGATGTGCAGGCCGACGAAGAGGTGGATGAGTACGTCCATGGGGCCGGAGCCTAATGAGGGGGTCCGCGCCCGTCCCACACCGGGCCGCCCACGGACGCACGGTGACTGCATATATGCGCCATAGCACTTGCGCCCCTCCGCCCACCCCCGGAATCGCCGCTTCGGTCATCGCGCTGCGCGAAGAAGACGGCCTCCCCCGGACGCCACGATCACGTACGGTCACCGGTTGCTCCCCTTCCGCCACTTCCGCACAGGGCACACCGGGCCGCCGCGGCCGGGCTTAGCGTCCTCCACCAGGTGACCGGCTCCTCACCGCCGCCCTGGCCAGGGGCGGCAGCCGGGCACCACCGCCGAAAGGCCCGGCGGCGCCCCGCAGCCCCTGCGCGGAGCGCCGCCGGACGCGTCAGCCGCCCCGGGCGGTCGTACGTCCACCCGGTGGCCGTACGGACACGGCGGCCGACCGAGTCGTACGAAAGGACGTGCAGTCCACGTGGCAGCGCACCGCAAGCCCCGGCACCGCTCGGCCCACGGCCCCACGGCCCGCACGGCGGCGACGATCGCCCTCGCGGGCGCGGCGACCGCCACGGGCCTCGACGGGACCGGCCACGCCGAGCCCCAGCCGACGCCGGGGCAGGTCAGGGCCGAGGTGGACGAGCTGTACCGGGAGGCGGAGGTCGCCACCGAGAAGTACAACGGCGCCGAGGAACAGGCGCGGGCGGCACAGCAGCGGCTGAACGCCCTGCGCGACGAGGCCGCCCGCAAGGAGGACCGGCTGGCCTCCGCCCGCGACGCACTCGGTGCGCACGCGGCCGCCCAGTACCGCGACGGCGGACTCGACCCCGCCCTGCGCCTCGTCCTCTCCGCCGACCCCGACCAGTACCTCGACGGCGCCGCCCTCGCCGAACGGACCGGCGACCGGCGGGCGGCCGCCGTCGCACAGGTACGCCGGCAACTGCGCGAGATCGAGCAGCTGCGCGGCGCCGCACGCTTCGAGCTGACGGCGCTCCGGTCCCGGCAGGCCGAGCTGAACCGGCACAAGAAGACCGTCACCGGCAAGCTGGACGAGGCCCGGCGGCTGCTGTCGCGGCTGACGGCCGAGGAACGGGCACGGATCGCGCAGGACGACGGCACCGGCCGCGCCCCGACGGCCGGCCGCGCCCCCCTTTGGGCGCCCGGGCCGGCCACGACGGCGGCACCCAACGCCCGGGCCGCGGCCGCCGTCGCGTACGTCCACCAGAAGCTCGGCAGCCCTTACGTGTGGGGCGCCACCGGCCCCGAAGCCTTCGACTGCTCGGGCCTGATCCAGGCCGCGTACCGCTCCGCCGGGGTCTCCCTGCCGCGCACCACCTACGCCCAGATCGACGCCGGCCGCCGCGTCTCGCGCGCCGAACTCCTCCCCGGCGACCTGGTGTTCTTCTACTCCGGCATCAGCCACGTCGGCCTCTACGTCGGCGACGGCCGGATGATCCACGCGCCCAACCCCTCGGCACCGGTCCGCCTCGCCCCGGTCGACGAGATGCCGTTCGCGGGGGCTACGCGGGTGGCGTGAGAGCTCGCTGAGGCCGGCGCGGGAGCCGCCGCCTGCGGCCGGCGTCAGGACGCTTCGCGGATCGTTCCGATCCACAGTCGGCGCCCGAGATCGTCCGACTCCTCCTCGCCCGTCGCGGCCGCCTCCGATCCGGTTGAACCCGACGTGGGCGAAGCGGCCGCGCGCTGTCGCCGGGCCGGCGCTCGAGTGCGTTCAGGACGGGCTGGAGATGGCCGGACGCCACGTTGTCGACCGCTCCGGCCGGCCGTTCGCAGCGGGCGGCCTGGTAGGCGTGCCTACCGGACGGTCACACCAGCCGCCGCGCCGTCGCCCAGCGGGTCAGTTCATGCCGGTTGGAGAGCTGGAGCTTGCGCAGGACCGCCGAGACGTGGGACTCGACCGTCTTCACGGAGATGTAGAGCTGCTTGGCTATCTCCTTGTACGCGTAGCCGCGGGCGATGAGCCGCAGCACCTCGCGCTCGCGCTGGGTGAGACGGTCGAGATCCTCGTCGACCGGCGGGGCGTCGGTGGAGGCGAAGGCGTCCAGGACGAAGCCGGCCAGACGCGGGGAGAAGACGGCGTCGCCCTCCTGCACCCGGAAGATCGAGTCGACCAGGTCGGTGCCGGTGATCGTCTTGGTGACGTACCCGCGCGCGCCGCCGCGGATCACGCCGATCACGTCCTCCGCCGCGTCCGAGACGGACAGCGCGAGGAACCGGACCGGCTGCTCTCCGCCGGTCATCAGCGGCGCGCAGCGGCGCAGCACCTCGACCCCGCCGCCGCCCGGGAGATGCACGTCGAGCAGGACCACCTCGGGCCGGGTCGCGGTGATGACCGTGACCGCCTGGTCGACGTCCGCGGCCTCGCCGACGACCTCGACGCCGGTCTGCTCGGTCTGGCCGATCTCGGCCTGCACGCCCGTGCGGAACATCCGGTGGTCGTCGACGAGCACCACGCGCACGCGCCGTGCCGCGCCGCCGCCCGGCGTCCGTGCGGGCCCTGCCGCCTCGTCCGCCCCCGCCGTCCCGTTCGCCTCGGTCGGCTCACTCATGACGTCCTCTCCGCCCTCTCCATCTCCAGCTCGACCTCCGTACCGCCGCCCGGCACCGCCCGCAGCCGGGCCGTGCCGCCGTTGCGCTCCATGCGGCCGATGATCGATTCTCTGACGCCCATGCGGTCGGCGGGTATCGAGTCGAGGTCGAAGCCGGGACCGCGGTCCCGGACGGACACGAAGACCGTCCTTCCCTCGACCTCGGCGTAGACCTGCACGGCGCCGCCGTCGCCACCGTACTTGGCGGCGTTCACCATCGCCTCGCGCGCGGCCTGCATCTGTGCGCCGACCTTCTCGTCGAGCGGGCAGTCGCCGACCACGACGACCTCGATGGGGACGCCGTGCTTGTCCTCCACCTCCGCGGCGTTGCGCCGCACCGCGTCGGCGAGGGTGGCCGGCTCGTCGGCCTCGTCCTTGCCGTTGCCCTCCGGCTTGTAGAGCCAGGCGCGCAGGTCGCGCTCCTGGGCGCGGGCGAGGCGGCGTACCTCGCCGGGGTGGTCCGCGTTGCGCTGTATCAGCGTCAGGGTGTGCAGCACCGAGTCGTGGACGTGGGCGGCGACCTCCGCGCGCTCCTGGGCGCGGATGCGCATCAGCCGCTCCTCGGACAGGTCCTGTGTCATACGGACGAGGTACGGACCGGCGAGGAGCGTGATGCCGACCAGCACCGCCAGGGCGGCCTGCAGCACCGAGCCGAGGTGGGCGGCGGAGCCCTGGAGGACGAAGACGCCGGTGACGCCGGCCGTGACCAGCAGGACGCCGGCCACCGCGCGCAGCAGGTCGAGGGTGCGCTTGCGGCGGCCGACCTCGACCCAGCGGGCCCGGCGGGCGTTGTCCGCCTGACGCCAGACCAGGGCGACACCGGCACCGACCAGGACGGCCGGCAGGAGGTAGGCCTGGGCGCCGCCGCCCGCGTTGACGTTGCCGACGAAGACCATGGCCACGACGACCATCAACAGCAGGGCCACGATCTGGCCCTTGTCCGGTTTGCGGGCCACGAGCTTCTTGCGGCCGTCGGGCGAGGTCTCGGTGGTCACCAGGGACGGCGGCTTCTGCGCCTCGACGCCGCCGACGCCGAGCGGCACGAAGAACCAGAAGGCGGCGTACAGCAGCGCGCCGAGCCCGTCGGCCATGAACAGGCCGACGAACACCAGCCGCACCCAGATCACGGGCAGGCCGAGATGCCCGGCCAGTCCCCGCGCCACGCCACCGAGCCAGCGTCCGTCACTGCTGCGGTAGAGCTTGCGCGGCGACCGCGGTTCGTCGAGTGGCGCTGCTGCGGTTGCGGCTTCCGGCATGCCACTGATGGTCACACGGGCGGCGGGCCGGAGCATCAGGGTCGGCCCCCTAGACGCCCCTGATCTTCGGCGGGCCGGTCCGTCGAACGCCTCCCCCGCCCCGGCTCAGGGGCGATATCAGGGTCCGGCCAGGGTCGTACCGACTCCCGCGGCGGCGGCTCGCCCGTCACCATGGACGCATGACTGATCACCAGCACGCCGCGGACGCCGTGCCCGACGCGGGCCCCGCGTCCGACACCGCCGCCGCGACCGCCGCAGGTGAGGAACCGCGCGCGCCCGAGGACCCGAGCGCGCCCGGCAGGCCCGGGACACCCGGCCCGACCGGAGCACCCTCCGGCGAGCCCGAAGCACCCGAGGGCTCCGGTACGCCGGAGCCCCCGCACAGGTTCCGGCGGGACCGGCGGCACAAGATGCTCGCCGGGGTGTGCGCAGGGCTGGGCCGGCAGTGCGACATGGATCCGGTGATCTTCCGGATCACCCTCGCCGTGCTCTCCGCGACCGGCGGCATCGGCCTGATCTTCTACGGCTTCGCCTGGCTCTTCGTCCCGTACGACGACGAGGACGAGAACGAGGTCCGCAAGCTGCTGACCGGCCGCGTCGACGGCCACGCCCTGGCCGCCGTGCTGTTCGCGCTGGTCGGCTGCGGCGTCTTCCTGACCCTGCTGAACAACGGCGGGGTGCTGACCTTCGCCGTCGTCCTCTCCCTCCTCCTCGCCGGCGCCGGTTACTGGTCGCAGCGCCGGGGCGCCCCCGACCCCGACCCGCTGGCGGCCCAGGCCGTCGCCGACGCACCGCCGGAGGCCCAGGCGCCGCCGGTCCCCTCCGCCTACCCGTCCTGGTGGCGCGACCCGATCGTCAAGGACGGCACGCACGTCGGCGGCACCGGCTACCTGTGGGGGCCGCAGGAATCCCGCGACCGGGACATCGCCGCCGCCGTCACCATCGGCCTCGGCACGGACACCGGCCGGCAGGCGCCCCGCACCCCGCGCACCGCCCCGCCCAAACCGCGCGGCCCGCGCTGGACGGGCGGCTGGATCTTCCTGCTGGCCCTGCTGGCGGGTGTCGTCGGCACGCGCCTGACCTGGCAGGAGCACCCGCTGGGCACCAGTCTGCAGACCGGCCTCGCCTGCGCGCTCACCGTCCTCGGCCTGGGCATCGCCGTCAGCGCCTTCCTGGGCCGTACGGGAGCGGGGTCGATCTTCCTGGCGGTCGTCACGGCGGGGCTGCTCGCCGCGTCGGCGGCCCTGCCCAAGAACATCGGCACGGAGTGGATACGCACGACCTGGCGTCCGGCCGCGGTGGCCGACGTGCGGCAGAAGTACGAGCTCGGCACCGGTGTCGGCACCCTGGACCTGACCCGGCTCGACCCGGCCGGGGGCCGGACGGTGGCCACGGACGCCGAGGTGGGCGTGGGCCGGCTGCGGGTGATCGTGCCGCCGGACGTGACGGTCAGGGCGACCATCGACGTGGGGCTGGGTGACATCCAGCTGCCGGGCGAGCGGAAGCAGGACGTGGACGTGGAGCCGGGCAAGTACCGGGAGGTGACGCTGGCACCCGCGGCGGGCGCCGAGGGCGCCGCGGGCACGGTCGACCTCGACCTCAAGGTGGGCGTCGGTCAGGTGGAGGTGAGCCGTGCTGCGTCATGAGTTCCAGCCGGGGAGGCTGGTCGCGGGGGCGGCCCTGATGGCCGTCGGCGTCCTCTACGCCGGGGACGCGGGCGGCGCCTGGGAGACGCCGTGGTTCGCGGTGCTCCCCATGACGGCGGGCGGACTGTGCCTGGCCGCCGTCGCCGGGATGCTGGGCCGGGGCATACGCCGCCGGGGGGCGCGCCGCGCGGCGGCGGCCGAGGCCCGGCCGAGGGCGCCGCACTGAGGCGGCACGGGACGGCCACCGGGACCGCCGGCCGACCACCCACCCGGCTGCCCGCCGGCCACTCACGGACCACCCACCCGGCCGCCCACCGGCCGCCACACCACCCGACACCGCCCGACCCGCCGCCCCGCGGCTGCCGTCGCCCGGCGTGTCAGTACCCGCCCCTGCGCCGCCGTCGAGCGCGGAGGACGGCGTCGAGGGAGAGGACGGGGGCGCCGGCGAGGACGAGGGGGGGGGAGCAGGCCATCAGGTGGGCGAGGGTCCAGGGCGACGCTGTACCGACACCTGTCCGACCAGGAGCTGCTGTGACTTACCGCCAAGCCCCCGCCTGGCCCCGTCCCCGCCGTCGGCCCCTGATCAGGGCATCCAGTGACCAGTAGGGCGCCCCGGCCAGCACCAGCGGCACCCAGCAAAACATGTACGGGAGATCGTTGCCGTAGTAGTACGGGTCGGAGGCCCAGCTCACGGTGAGCCAGAGGCTGAGGGAGATCAGCGCGCCGCCGAGGGCGGCGAGGCGGGCGAAGAGCCCGAGGAGGGTGCCGATGCCGACGGCCAGTTCGCCGCCGGCGATGGCGTGACCGAAGCCGACGGGGTTGTCCAGGGCCGGGTCGACCAGGGCGGGGACGGCCGCGGAGTCCCGGACGGTACGCATCAGGTCGCCGATGGAGCCGGGGCCGGCCGCCTGCATGAAGGCGCTGTCGGTCAGCTTGTCGAGACCGGCGTACACGAAGGTGACGCCGAGGAAGATCCGGAGCGGGAGGAGGGCGTGGCGGGTGGCGGCGTCCCGCCAGTCGGTGCGGCCGCCAGGGTAGGAGGTGCTGTGCGTTTCTGTCCGAACACCGTGAGTCATCGCTCCGTACCGCCTCTCGCCCGCCCTCGCCGTGGACCCCTCACCAGACCATACGTATGACGAGACGCGCCCGCTCAATCACGTTTGGGCCGGATGCGGCACGGACCGGCCCCTCACGCGGGCGCGGCACCCGCCGTGCGCTCCGCCCGGCCGGTCACTCCGTCACCTCGATCACGCAGGCGTTCGTCTCCACCCCCGCCGCCGTGACCACCCGGACCTCCACCCGCCCCGGTTCCACCTCCGCCGGAACCGGCACGGTCAGCAGGGTGTCCGTCGGGTTGCTGAAGCCGCCGGTGACCGGGACGAGGGGGACGTGGACGTGGACCGGGCCGATTCGCACCACCATGCGGGAGAGCCGGTCGGCGGTGCCGGCGCCCGGCGGGACGAAACCGGCGCCGCGGATCTCGATGTCCTCGCCGGTGCGGATGGGCGCGTCCAGGTCACCGGCCTCGCGGGCGCGCACGACGGAGAGGACGACGGGGCGGCCGCCCTCGGCGTACTTGCCGGCGAGGTAGGTGGCGGCCGAGACCAGGACCAGCACCGCCGGCCCCCACGGCAGGTCGGGCAGCTGGTCGGGCCGGCGGGCCAGCCGTACCGCCGCGAACACCAGGGCCACCGCGCTGATCACGACGTACTGGATGTCGGCGAAGGTGCCCCGTCCCGCGTCGTCCGTCAGCAGGTCGGCGGCGTGCGGCCGGTCCGCGCGCACCTTCTGCAGCCGCTGCCCGAGGACGCGCAGGCCGACCACCCGCCGCACCAGCACGGCGATCCCGCAGGCGACGGCGAGGACCGTCACCACCCCGGCGCCCCGGGCGAGTCCGAGGCCGGCGATCAGCTCGTCGCGCGCGGCGGGCGAGGAGGCGGCCGCCAGCTGCCCCGCGAGCACCAGCACGGAGTAGGCGACGAACAGCACCCACAGCGCCGCGACGGCACGGGACGTCGACAGGCGGTTGTCCTCGCCGACGACCGGGGCCAGGACGCCGCCGCGCGCCCGGTGGAAGAAGGACGCGGCCGTCAGGGCCGCCGCCACCAGCACGGCCGCGAGCAGCCCGGCCGTCCGCGCGGCCGTCCAGCCCGAGCCGATCGCCGTCAGCGACTGCACCAGCAGCAACAGCAGGACCAGCGCCCACACCGCGCACGCCGTGCGGAGCCACAGGCGGGACAGCCAGGCCTGGCCCTCGGCGCGGGCGCGTTCGGCGACCGCCGCCGCGGACTGGGTCAGTTCGTCGGAGACCCACTGCCGGGAGGCCGACACCGAGTGGGCCACGGCCGCCGGCAGGCCCTGCCCGGCGGCGAACGCGTCCCGTTGCAGCAGGAATTCGGCCACCGCCCGCCGGTGCCCGGCACGCGCCCCGTGCGGGCAGTCCCCGCAGGTGCAGCCACCGTCATGAGCGCTCCCGAACGCGCCCGTACGCGCCTGCGCGCCCCCTCTCGCCTCCTGCACCGCCACGCCCGACGCCCGCCTTCCGCACATCCCCGTGCTCCACTCGTCCGCCCGCTCGCCGGAGGGCCGACCACTCCCCGACGGACCGTGCAACTCCCCCGCGACGTCAGCGAATTGTGCCCTACGGCACCCGGTACACGTCCGGCAGGTGCGGTCAGCTCGGCCAGCGCGGGTGAACGGACGGTCGCCGTGTTGACCCGGCAGCGAGAACGGCCGTCCCGCCGAGATCATCCGGCGTGACGGGACCTGAGCCCCACGACGGCGGCACGGTGCGCATCACGCCGGGGCTGCACCGCTCCGTGCCGCTGTTCCGGCAGACGTACGGGCAGGTCGTCGTGCCGTTCGAGGCCGTGGCCGGTGCGGCGTTCGAACCGGACCGCGAACGCGGGCGGTTACGGCTGCCGCTGCGCCTGCGGCTACGACTGCGGCTACGGCTGCGACTACGGCTGCGACTGCGACTGCGGCTGTGCGAGGGCGCCGATCCAATGCTCCAGGCGACCGCCGGCCGGCTGCCCGGCGCGGCCGATCCCTACCAGCTCACCTGTGGGGCAGCACCCGCCGTGATCGGCTCATCGCCCCGATCGCCACCGCGGTCACCGCCCGGCGGCCGCACCCGGCGGCCCACCCGTCCGCCGGCCCCGCTCCCCGCACCGGCGAGCCGGCCGGCCGCGCACCCGGCCCGAGGACCGCCGTGCCGCCGACGGCCGGCCGCCACGACGTACTGCTGTGCCGTCTGCGGGAGTCGGGCGAACTTCACCGGGACGGGGTGCTCACCGACGACGAGTTCGCGAGGACGACGGCGGCGGTGCTGCGCGCTTCAGCGCCCAGGGCCTGTCGTTCGGACCACGGCGGCGGCGCGGGGCTGGGGCCGGCCGAGACGCGCGGTCTCCGTCGGCCGGCCCGATCCGAACGACCGGCTTCAGGTGAGCAGCTCCGGCTCCCGGCGCGTGATGTCCTGCCACAGCGGCTGGTAACTGATCCACGCGACCAGGTCGCCGCCCAGCTGCTCCCGCGTCGCCACCGCCTGCCTGTGGGCGATCAGCACCGGGCGGCCGGCCGCCCGGGCGGTCAGCTGGACCTGGCAGGAGCGCTCCATGGACAGGAACCACCAGGCCGCCGCGTCGACCGAGTCGCCGACGGTCAGCAGGCCGTGGTTGCGCAGGACGAGGGCCTTGCGGGAGCCGAGCGCGGCGGCGACGCGGCGGCCCTCCTCGGCGTTGACGGAGACACCGGTGTAGGCGTCGTACAGCGCGTGGTCCTCGTAGAAGGCGCAGCTCTCCTGGGTGATCGGGTCGAGCAGGTCGCCGAGGGCGGCGAGCGCGCGGCCGTGCACGGAGTGGCAGTGGGCGACGGCGACCACGTCGGGGCGGGCGGCGTGCACCTGGGCGTGCACGGTGAAGGCGGCCTGGTTGACGTGGTAGCGGCCCTCGACGACCTGCCCGTCCCGGTTGGCCAGCACCAGGTCCCCCACGGTGACCTGCCGGAACGGCATCCCGAACGGATTGACCCAGAAGCAGTCGGAGTACTCCGGGTCGCGGGCGGTGATGTGCCCGGAGACGCCGTCCTCGAAGCCGAGCCGTCCGAAGATCCGCAGCGCGCCCGCGAGCCGCTCCTTGCGGTGCCGGCGCTCGTCGTCGACCGACTCGAACCGCGGCGGCATCGCGAACCGCAGCCGGTCGGTGGGCAGGGGCTGGGGCGGGGTGGGCGCGGGCATGCATCCTCCGGCGCTGGGTTCCGGTACGGAGCGGAAGCTACCCTCGGTCAGCGCCGGACAACAGGGCCTCGGTGACCCGCGCCACTCCGGCTCGTCACATACCTGACAGAAGGTGTCGGGTTTCGGCGGCAGACTCGCCGTATGCCAGCGAGCCGTACGTCAGCGAGCCCCATGCCGGCCGGCCCCGGCCCGGCCCCGGCCCGGCCCCATGCCGGCCCCACGTCAGCGAGCCCTGAGTCCGCGAGCCCTGAGTCCGCGAGCCCTGGGCCGGCGCCCTGGGCGTCCTTCGCCGCCGCCGAACCCGTTCTCGCCCGGACCGTCGGGGAACGCTTCGCCGCCCACACCCACCACGTCCTCGCCACGCTGCGCGCGGACGGCTCGCCGCGCACCTCGGGGATCGAGGTGCGCTTCCTCGGCGGCGAGCTGTGGCTCGGCATGATGCCGGACTCGCTCAAGGCCCTCGACCTGCGCCGCGACCCGCGCTTCGCGCTCCAGGCGAACCCGGGCGAGGGCACGTCGATGGGCGGCGGCGACGTCCGGGTCGCCGGGCGGGCGGTCGAGGTGGAGGACCCGGCGGCACGGGCCGGATACCGCGAAGAGGTGGCACCGCCGGAGCCGTTCCACCTCTTCCGCGCCGAGCTGACGGAGGTCGTGCGGACCTCCGTCGAGGACGACACCTACCTCGTCCTCCAGGTCTGGAAGCCCGGCGCACCCCTGCGCACGATCAGGCGCACCTAGTGCCGCGGCACCAGGCTCACTCCCACTCGATCGTCCCCGGCGGCTTCGACGTCACGTCGAGCACCACCCGGTTGACGTCCCGCACCTCGTTGGTGATCCGGGTGGAGATCCGGGAGAGGACGTCGTACGGCAGGCGCGACCAGTCGGCCGTCATGGCGTCCTCGGACGAGACGGGGCGGAGCACGATCGGGTGGCCGTAGGTCCGGCCGTCGCCCTGGACGCCGACGGACCGGACGTCCGCCAGCAGCACCACCGGGCACTGCCAGATGTCACGGTCGAGGCCGGCCGCCGTCAGCTCCTCGCGGGCGATGGCGTCGGCCTCCCGGAGCAGGTCGAGCCGCTTCTTGGTCACCTCACCGACGATCCGGATGCCGAGGCCCGGTCCCGGGAACGGCTGGCGCTGGACGATCTCGTCCGGCAGGCCGAGCTCCTGGCCGACCATCCGGACCTCGTCCTTGAACAGCTTGCGCAGCGGCTCGATCAGCCGGAACTCGAGGTCCTCGGGCAGGCCGCCGACGTTGTGGTGGGACTTGATGTTGGCGGTGCCGGTGCCGCCGCCGGACTCGACGACGTCCGGGTAGAGGGTGCCCTGGACCAGGAACTCGACGGCCGGGCCCTCGTCCGCGACGATCTCGACCTGCGCCTGCTCGAAGACGCGGATGAACTCGCGGCCGATGATCTTCCGCTTCTCCTCCGGGTCGGAGACGCCCTCAAGGGCGTCCAGGAAACGCTGCTCGGCGTCCACGACCTTCAGCTGCACGCCGGTCGCGGCGACGAAGTCCTTCTCCACCTGCTCGGTCTCGCCCTTGCGCATCAGGCCGTGGTCGACGTAGACGCAGGTCAGCTGGGAGCCGATCGCCTTCTGGACGAGGGCGGCGGCGACGGCGGAGTCCACGCCGCCGGACAGACCGCAGATGGCCCGCTTGTCGCCGACCAGCTCGCGGATCGCCTGGACCTGCTCCTCGATGACGTTGCCCGTGGTCCAGTTCGGCTCCAGGCCCGCGCCGCGGTAGAGGAAGTGCTCCAGGACCTGCTGGCCGTGCGTGGAGTGCATGACCTCGGGGTGGTACTGGACGCCGTACAGCTTCTTCTCGTCGTTCTCGAACGCGGCGACCGGGACGACGTCCGTGGAGGCCGTGACGCTGAAGCCCTCGGGGGCGGCGGAGCAGGCGTCGCCGTGCGACATCCACACGGCCTGCTCGGCCGGGGTGCCCTCGAAGAGGGTGGAGGACGACCGGGAGACGTGCAGGTCGGTGCGGCCGTACTCACGGGCGCCGGTGTTGTCCACCGTGCCGCCGAGGCTCTGCGCCATCAGCTGGAAGCCGTAGCACATGCCGAAGACGGGGACGCCGGCCTCGAAGATCTCGCGGTCCAGACGGGGAGCGCCCTCCTCGTACACCGACGAGGGGCCGCCGGACAGGATGATCGCCGCCGGGTTCTTGGCGAGCATGTCCTGGACCGGCATGGTGCTCGGCACGATCTCGCTGTAGACCCGGGCCTCGCGGACGCGTCGGGCGATGAGCTGGGCGTACTGCGCACCGAAGTCGACGACCAGGACGGTGTCGGGGGCGGCGGGGGTCGCTGATGACACGGGATGCCTTCCGGCGGCTTGTAAGGGCTGTACGGCCGATTCTAGCGGGGCTGACGTGGGCGGCGGCCGTCTCAGGATGCGAACCGGGTTGGCCCGCCCGGACCGCCACGGCATACTGACCGCATGCTCACGCACCCGACCTTCCGCTTTACCTATGGCAACCGGCCCGCCGGCTGCCATGGTCGTGCTGCTTGAGCAACTGACGAGCGACTTCCCAGGCGCCCCGGGCCGACAAGGTCCCGGGGCGTTCGGCGTTCTGCAGGGACCTCGTCCGGTCCGGGGCACCACGTCCGACGAGGAGCCCCGACCATGACCAGCACCGCCGCCGACACGACCGGCGCCCGCACCGACGACGCCGCCGAACTGATCACCGGCGCCCGGGCGCGCGTCGACGCGCTCGACGACCGGATCATCGGTCTGATCCAGGAACGGATGGCCGTGTCGACCGTGATCCAGGAGGCCCGCATCACCTCCGGCGGCCGGCGCGTGAACCTCTCGCGGGAGATGGAGGTGCTCGGCCGCTACCGCGAGGAACTCGGCAAGCCGGGCACCGCCCTCGCCATGACGCTGCTCGAACTGTGCAGGGGGCGCATCTGAGTCCGTCCGCCCTCTCACCCGTACGGCGCGTGACCGCCGCCCGCCGGGCTTCGTTGGTCCCGGTGTCCGTGCCAGCCAGGGGCGGGCCCGAAAGAACCACGCGTGGCTCGCTGGAGCGATGAGACGTACGGATCGCCGTGCGTCGTGGGACCTCGCTCCAGGGAAGTGACCGGACGGCAGGGGACAGCAGCCCGGTCACCCAAGAGAACGGCCGGCTCCGGGGACGCCCGGGGCCGGCCGGCGGAACCGTCCCCCTCGACGACGCCCGTAGTCCCCCGGACCACCAGAGGCGAGCGGCGCGGCCCCCCGGCGCCGCTCCCCGGGCACCGGCGCTGCCCTGACGCCGGTGCTGACGAGAGGAAGGGCCCCGCGGCTCCGCCCCGCGGGGCCCTTCGCACGCCCACTCACCCACCGACCGGCTGCCCGCCGTCACTCCCCGCAAACCATGTGATCCAGGTCACATAAAAACTGTGTGAAGGCCGGACAACCATCCACAGGCGTTGATGATCAAACCTGCTGAACCAAGGGCCACAGCCGCGCCGCCTGCGCGGAGCCCTTCCGATTGAGCAGGTAGGTCTTCATGAAGCTTCGCCGTGCCCTGGCTGCCGCCGCCGTGACGGCCGCGATAGCCCCGCTGGCGCTGCTCGCCGCCCCGGCCGCGTACGCGACGGAGACGGAGTCCGCGAGCCCGACCGCGACGGACACCGCCACCGCCACCGCGACGGCGACCGTCACGCCGGACGCGAGCGACACCCAGTCGGCCGGTCCGACCGCCTCGGACACCCCGGCCGGCGACAGCAGCCAGACCGCGACCACGGCCCCGACCGCGACGGACTCCGCCACCGCGACGGCCCCCGGCACGCCGACCGGCTCCGCCACGCCCTCCGCCACCGCGTCCGTGACCCCCTCCCCGAGCGCCTCCGCGCCGGAGGAGGACTTCTGCGAGCAGGCGGACGAGGAGTCCGTCGGCCTGAGCGAGGAGCTCACCAGCGGCCTGTCGGGCCTGCCCGAGACGATCGTGGCCGGCAGCGGCTGGACCGAGTTCTCCTTCGACGTCTCCAGCAGCGGCGACGAGGAGATCAAGAACATCAAGCCGCTGATCGGCGTCGCCGCGTTCGGCTGGGACGCGGACTACTCCGGCGAGATCACCGTGCAGGTCTTCGACAAGGCCGCGGGCGGCTGGACCACGCTCGCGGACGCGGCCGGCGAGGGCGCGACCTTCACGCCGTTCAGCCTCGGCGCGGGTCAGTCCACCTCGTACCAGCTGCGGCTGAGCGTCAGCGGCGAGGTGCCCGACGCGATCGGTCTGACCGGCGGCTTCGCGCAGTACTCCGACGCCGAGGGCTGCTGGATGGCCGACGACCCGAACGGCTGGGTCTACTTCTTCGACATCCTCGCCGCGGGCGCGGACGCCGGTGAGCCGGAGGACGCCAAGCCGCAGGGCGGGATGGCCGACCTCGACGAGGTCAACGACGTGGCCGCCACCGGCAGCCTCGCCAACACCGGTTCCAGCTCCGCGCTGCCCATGATCGGCCTGGTCGGCGGGGTCGCCGTCGTCGCCGGTGCGGGCGCGGTGTTCGTCGTCCGGCGCAAGAAGGCCGGTGTGCAGGCGTAAGCACGCCTGACCCTGACGAAGAGAGAGGGAGCTGCGCTCGGAGGGGGGCGCAGCTCCCTCTCTCTTGTCCGTTCCGCCGTGCCTGGCTGCCGGGGCCTGCTTCTCGGGGGCCCTACTTCTCGGGGGGTACGGCCGGCAGGCCCAGGAACGGCAGGCGCAGCGCGCCGAACGCGTCCGCCGGCACCGCCGGGGCCTCGGGCTCGACCGGCTGGAGACGTTCGTACGCCGCGCCCTGCGGCGGGCGGGGGTCGGCCTCGCCCTTGTTCGGCCAGTACGACATCGCGCGCTCGGCCTGGGCGGTGATGGTGAGGGACGGGTTGACGCCCAGGTTGGCGGAGACGGCCGCACCGTCGACGACGGAGATGCCCGGGTGGCCCCAGAGCCGGTGGTACGGGTCTGTCACGCCGGTCTCGCGGGAGTCGCCGATCACGCAGCCGCCCAGGAAGTGCGCGGTGAGCGGGGTGCCCATCAGCTCGCCGACGTTGCTGCCGGCGAAGCCGTTGATCTCGGCGGCGATCGCCGAAGCGCTCTGCGAGGCGGCCCTGATCTGCGGGGGGTTGGGGGCGCCGTGGCCCTGCCGGGCGGTCAGCAGGCCCTTGCCGACGCCGTCCGGTTTCAGGTACGTCGTCAGCGAGTTGTCCAGCGACTGCATCACCAGGCCGATGACGGTCCGCTCCGACCAGCGGTGGTTGTTGAGGGAGCGGAGCAGGTGCAGCGGGTGGCGGGCGGCGTTGCGCAGGAAGGCCAGGGCGCGGGACGAGCCGCCCGCGTACGGGACCTGGAGGATCGCCAGGGCACCCATCGCGTTGGAGCCCCGGCCGTAGCGGACCGGCTCGATGTGGGTGCTGGCGTCCGGGTGGATGGAGGACGTGATGGCCACGCCGCGGGTGAAGTCGGCCTTCGGCTCGCCGGTGGCCTTGCGGTAGCGGCGGTCGGTGGTCTGCGCGCCGACCAGGGCCTCGGAGTTGGTGCGGGTCAGTTCGCCGAGGCGGTCGGAGAGGTAGGGCAGCCGGCCGGTGGCCTTCATGCGGTGCAGCAGGGTCTGGGTGCCGTAGGTGCCGGCCGCCAGCACGACGCGCCGGGCGCGGAAGGTGCGGCCGCCGCCCTTCCCGCGCCGGCCGGTGGGCAGGGTGGTGACGGCGTACCCGCCCTGTGAGTCGTCGGTGAGCGAGACGACGGTGGTCATCGGGTGCACGACCGCGCCCGCCTTCTCGGCGAGATGGAGGTAGTTCTCGTTGAGGGTGTTCTTGGCGCCGTGGCGGCAGCCGGTCATGCACTCACCGCACTCGGCACAGGCCCGGCGGGCCGGGCCCACGCCGCCGAAGTAGGGGTCGGCCGCCTCCTCGCCGGGGCGCGCCCGGACCGTGCCGTCGGCGTCCTCGCCGTCGCCGAAGAAGACCCCGACCGGCGCCCTGTGGAAGGTGTCCCCGACGCCCATCCGCTGCGCGGCCGCCTTCAGGTGGACGTCGGAGGGGGTCATCGTCGGGTTCAGCCGTACGCCGAGCATGCGCCGCGCCTGGTCGTAGTACGGCGCCAGCTCCCGCTGCCAGTCGGTGATGTGGCCCCACTGGGGGTCCTCGAAGAACGGTTTCGGCGGGACGTAGAGGGTGTTGGCGTAGTTGAGCGAGCCGCCGCCGACGCCCGCGCCGGCCAGGACCATCACGTTGCCCAGCAGGTGGATGCGTTGCAGGCCGTACAGGCCGAGCCTGGGGGCCCACAGGTAGTTCTTCAGGTCCCAGGAGTTCCTGGGCAGGGTGTCCCGGGTGAAGCGGCGGCCGGCCTCCAGGACGCCGACCCGGTAGCCCTTCTCCGTCAGCCGCAGGGCGGTCACGGAGCCGCCGAACCCCGACCCGACGACGATCACGTCGTAGTCGTACCCGCCCTCGTCCCGGGTCTGGACGGACTTCTCCTGCGACACGTGCTCTCCTCGTCGAGAACGGGTGATGGCCGAACGGCTCGTGTGACCGAGCGGGTGCTGGGAGCGGGGACGGTGACGGAGCGCCGGCTAGCGGAACCGCAACGCCTTCAGGAGCCGCAGACTCCTGCTCATGAGGGCCGCGTACCTCTCGTCGTCCATGCCCAGTGACGGGGCCATCGGCAGCAGGCGCTGCTGGGCCACGGTCTGGGCCTCGGTGTACTTGAGGATGCCCTCGGCGCCGTGCCGGCGGCCCAGGCCGGAGTCCTTCATGCCGCCCATGGGGGACTGCACGCTGCCGTACGCCGACGCGTAACCCTCGTTGATGTTGACGGTGCCGGTGCGCAGGCGGGCGGCGACCGCACGGCCGCGGCGGGCGTCCTTCGTCCAGACCGAGGAGTTCAGGCCGTACGGCGTGGAGTTGGCCCGCTCGACCGCCTCGTCCTCGGAGCTGAAGCGGTAGACGGAGACGACCGGGCCGAAGGTCTCCTCCGTGCAGACGGCCATGGGGGCTTCCACCCCCTCGAGTATCGTCGGCTCGTAGAAGTACGGGCCGATGTCCGGGCGGGCCACACCGCCGGCCAGCACCGTCGCGCCCTTGGCGACGGCCTCCTCGACGTGCCGCTTGGTGGTCTCCAGCTGCTGCCCGCCGACCAGGGAGCCCATGTCCGCGCCGTAGGCCAGCGCCCGGCCGAGCCGCATGCCCTTGGTGCGCGCGGCGAAGCGGGCCACGAAGGTGTCCGCGACCGACTCGTGGACGTACAGCCGCTCGATGGACACGCACAGCTGCCCGGCGGAGGAGAAGCAGGCGCGGACGGCACCGGCCGCCGCCTTCTCGACGTCGGCGTCCGCGAGGACCAGCATGGCGTTCTTGCCGCCGAGTTCGAGCGAGGCGCCGACCAGGCGGGCGGCGGCGGCCGTGGCGACCTCGCGGCCGGTGCGGGTGGAGCCGGTGAAGGAGACGTAGTCGGCGTGCTTGACGACCTCGGGGCCGACGACCGGCCCGACGCCGATGACGGCCTGCAGCACGTCCGCGGGCAGTCCGGCCTCGATCAGCAGGTCGCGCGCCCACAGCGCGGTCAGGCAGGACTCCGTGTCCGGTTTCATCACGATGGCGTTGCCCGCGACCAGGGCGGGCATCGCGTCACCGACGGAGAGTTCGAGGGGGTAGTTCCACGGCACGATCTGGCCGATGACGCCGCGCGGGTGGCGCAGTTCGGTGACCCTGGTGAGGGCCGGGACGGCGCCGGCGTGCCGCTTGGGCCTGAGAAAGGCGGCGGCCGTCCGGCCGTAGTGCCGGGCCGCGACGGCGACGGCCTGCACCTCCTCGTGGGCGTGCAGCCGGGCCTTGCCGGTCTCCAGCTGGATCAGGTCGAGCACCTCGGCCTGGCGTTCCAGCACCAGGTCGTGGAAGCGGAGCAGGACGGCCGCGCGCTGCCGCAGCGGCGTCCGCGCCCACACGGCCTGCGCGGCGCGGGCCGCCGCGAACGCGTGCTGGACGTCCTTTGGCGTGGACTCGGGCAGGTCGGCCAGCTTCTCGCCGGTGAACGGCGTGTGGTTGGCGGTCCGGCCGGATCCGGCGACGCCCCGGGTCAGCTGGGCGATCAGCTCGGGGGTGACCACGTCCGCGGCGGTGCGGGCGCCCTCGGGGGCGGCGGCGAGGGGGTTCGTGCCGGTCGTGTGCGTGGCCTGCTCCAGGGTCTGCGAGTCCGTCATGAGCCGCAGGGTATGCCGCGGCGAACGCTTTGTGTACCCGTCGGTAATGGGGATTCACCGAGTGCACACACCGCCAGTGATCACTGGCAACGAACCCGCTGATCAGGGCGTTGGCGAGCCTCGGCCGGCCTCTGCGGCCAGCCGGCCGCGAATGTCGTGGAAGACGGCGGCGCACTGGGCGACCAGGCCGCGGCTTCCCCCGCCACCGCCTCCGGGGCCATGACCTGGCCCGGCGGTCCGGGGTTCGCCGGGACGCACCACCACACCCCGGGCCAGGACCTCGCCCGCCACTACATCCCGGGCCACCGCCTCCCCCGCCACCACATCCCGGGCCACCACCCGCCCCGCCACCACATCCCGGGCCATCGCCCCCAGCCCTGCGGCCACGGCCTCCAGCTCCGCGGCCACCTCTTCCGGTGCCGGTCGGCGTGCGGGGTCCTTCGCCAGGAGCCGGACGAGCAGCGGTCCGAGCGGGCCGGCCCGCCGCGGCTCGGGCGGGTCCGCGGCGAGGATCGCGGCGCGCGTCGACTCCGGTGTCGTACGGCGGAACGGGGATCCGCCCTCGACGGCGGCGTACAGCACAGCGCCCAGGGACCACAGGTCGGACGCCGGGCCCGCGCCGGGTCCGGCCATGCGTTCCGGGGCGGCGAACTCCAGGGAGCCGGCGAACTCGGCGCCGCCGGCAGGGGAGACCGGGACGGGGGCCGCGCCGAAGCCGGTGAGCACGACCCGGCCGTGCCGGTCGAGCAGGACGCCGGCCGGTTCGACGTCCCGGTGCACGATGCCGACCGCGTGCGCGGCGCGCAGGGCACCGAGGACGGCGAGCCCGACGCGGGCGGCCTCGGCGGGCGGGACCGGACCGCGCCGCAGCCTCCCGTGCAGGGACTCGCCCCGGACCAACTCCATGACGGTCCAGGGGATCCCGTCCTCCTCCACGACGTCGTGGACGGTGACGGCGGACGGATGGCCGACGCGGGCGGCGGCCCGGGCCTCGTGACGGAGGCGGCGGGCGGCCCGGCGGTGCGCCTCGGTGCCCGGTTCGCCGGGCAACCGGGGCTGCCGGACCGCGACTTCACGCCCGGCGGACTCGTCCCGCGCCCGCCAGACGGTGCCCCGGCCGCCCGCACCGATGCGTTCGATCAGCCGGTAGCGCCCGCCGACCAGACCTCCGTCGCGCTGCTGTTCGCCGCCGTCGCTCATGCCCCACGCCTACCCCGCGGAACGCGTCTTTGTCGGCGAGCGTTCAGAGCGTGCCGATGTCCAGGTCGGCGATCGCGATCCGGGCCACCTCACGGCCGCGTGCGGTGAAGTCGCCCGCGCCGGGGAAGCTGACGGTGAGCTTGTACATGTCGCCGCCGGAGTCGCGGCAGGAGAAGATCTGCACCTCGCGCGGGAGCGGGTTCTCGCTGTCGGTCGTCCGGTACGCGATCGTGTTCCGCGCGGCGTCCTCGCCCCGGTACTCGGCCTCGTCGTCCGGCCGGGTCACCGGGTTCTCCGGCATGGCGAAGTCGTAGTTGCAGACCGTAACTCGTTGGCTCGTCGGACTCGTAGCGGGCTCCCCCGTTGCTGGCTGTGCGTCCCTGCACATCGCGGCGGGCGCCGCCCCGGCCACCGCGGGGGCCCACCGGACACGGACCCGTGACCCAGGTCGTCACCTGTCTCCTATTCGGGGGAACTGCCCGAGCCGCTGCGGGACGGCCCCGCGGACACGCTCGCGGACGCGCTCGGCGTCGGGCTCACCGGCGTACCGTCGCCCGCCCCGGCGCCCCCGTTCACGAGCAGCGCCGCCGCCGACACCCCCGCCGCCGCCATCGCGGCGACCAGCAGCGCGATCACCAGCCGGTCCCGCGGGGTGCGCTGCGCGCGGGACGGTTCCGGCGTACGGCCGGTCTCCAGGAAGTCGCGCAGCATCCGCTCGGCCTGCGCCGCGTCCAGCCGCCGCTCCGGGTCGCGTTCCAGCAGTCCGCGGACGACGGGCAGCAGCGGCCCGGCCTGCCTGGGCGGCCGGATCGGCGCGGTGACCACCGCGTGCAGCACCCCGCCCAGCGAGTCGCGGTGGAACGGCGACGCGCCGCTGACCGCCGTGCACAGCAGCACGCCGAGCGACCACAGGTCCGAGGCCGGTCCGGTGCCGGAGCCCGACATCCGCTCGGGCGCGGTGTACTCGGGCGAGCCGACGAACGTGCCCGACTCGGTGAGGGTGGTGGCGCCCTCGACCTGGGCGACCCCGAAGTCGGTGAGGACGACACGGCCGGTGCCGGACTCGATGAGGACGTTCGCCGGCTTGAGGTCGCGGTGCAGGACACCGTGCTCGTGCGCCGCGCGCAACGCGCCGAGCAGGGCCACGCCGATCCGGGCCGCCTCACGGGCGTCGACCGGGCCGTGCGCGGCGATCCGGTCGGCGAGGGAGCCGCCGTCGATCAGCTCCAGGACGATGTAGAGGCGTTCGTCGTGCTCGACGACGTCGTGCACGACACTGACGTGCGGGTGCCGCAACTGCGCCAGCGCACGCGCCTCCCGCAGCGTGCGGTCCCGCGGGGAACGGACGCGGGTGACCGGCGGGGCGTCGTCCGGGGCGAGTTCCTTGACGGCCACCTCACGGCCGAGCAACTGGTCGGTGGCCCGCCAGACGACGCTCATGCCGCCCCGCCCGAGCGCCGCGTGCAGCCGGTAACGGCCCGCGATGACCCGCGCGTCGGATCGCTCGCTCCCCATGGCGACATCATGCCCCAGCCGGAGCGGGCCCCTCCGGGCCGAACGGGTGGCATGGCCGACAAACGACCATGCCGTCCGGGTGTGGCCGGTACGCCGGTACGGCCCCCTGTCAGCTCTCCGACCGTTCAGAAGGGCTGCTCCGACCGCTCACCGCCACCCCCGCAGCAGCGTGTCGAACTGCTCCCGTGTCGTCTCCCAGTCCGCCGCGGGCCGCGGCAGGTACAGCACGTACTCGACGCCGTCCCGGTCGAGGTACAACTCCTCGGTCGCCCGGCGCGGCCCCGCGTAGTCGCCGGGGTCGCTCTCCAGCGCGGTCCACGTGTAACTCCCACAGGGAACCCCCGCGGTCCCGGTGGACGTTCCTCTCCATGGTCACGCGCTCGTACCGCGCCGGCCGCCGGAGCTGGGCCTCCAGGTCGAGCTGGTGCTCGCAGGGCTCGTCGTAGTCCGGGGAGGTGTCGACGGCGACGCGGACGAGGCGGGTTCCGCCGCCGGGCGTGCAGTCGATCCGCGTCAGGCCGCCCTGGACGCCGTACACCGAGCGCTGCCAGCGGTCGCTGGGCAGTGAGAGGCTGAAACCCGCCGGGTCGTCCCTGCGCACCCAGGTGACCGGGACGGGCTCCTCCGGGCCCGGTGGGGGTGACGCGGACGGCGAGGCGGAGGGTGTCGCGGACGGCGAGGCCGACACCGAGGCGCCGCCGTCCCGGGTGCGGCCCGCGTCCCCACAGGGTCAGCGTGAGGACCGGCCCGTGACGGGGAGCCGCGGGCGTGCCAGGAAAGCCGCACGGTGACGGTTGTCGCTTCCGGTGACGACCGGGAACCAACGGACCAGCCGCCCCTACGGGTTCAGCCGATCGCCTGGTAGCTCGCCGCCGCCTGCTCGTACAGCCGGGTCACCTCGTCCCGCTCGGCCTCCGGGCCGCGCACCTGCACCACGTGGTAGCGCCCGTCGAGGAATATCGCGAGGTTGCGCACGAACAGGTCCCGGCCCTCGTCGTCACTCCAGGTGAACTGCCCCTCGGCCATGGTCCGGCCGCCCACCTCTATGGTCTTCAGACCGGTGGAGGTGGCCCAGCTGGACTCCCGGTACGGCCGCAGCTCCGGCTCGCGCTCCCGCTGGTACGCCATCGGGTCGCTGCCGTACTCCTGCGCGCTGTCCCGTCCCGGTACGACGATCAGCTCCACGTCGCCCTGGGAGTAGACGACCTGCCCGCTGCCGTTCCTCGGGGCGCGCTGCCAGCCCTCGGCGACGGCGATCCGGAACCCTTCCGGGTCGTCGTGCAGCGTGAAGCCCTCGGCGACCGCGGGGCGCGTCCCCGTCTGCTCGTCCCGCGGCTCGTCCCGCGGCGAGTTCTGGTCCGGGCGCGGCTCGCTGCTCGGCGTCGGCTCGGGCGCCGGGCCGGCCTGCCCTGCGGCGCCGGTCCGGCCGGGCGCCGCACCGGTGTCCGGGCTCTCGCCGGCCTTCGGCATGAACAGCGCGGCGTACGCGACCGTGCCGGCCAGGGCGAGCAGTATCACCAGCAGCAGGGTCCGGCCGAGGCTGCGCGGCGAACGCGTCCTCTCCCTGCCGCGCTTGTGCCGCCCGTGCCGCGCGGGCAGCCCGGCGCGCCGTCTGCGCACCAGCTCGCCCTTGCGGCGCACGATCGGCAGCCGGCTCGCGTCGGGCGGCGGCGCGGGTACGACATGCACGCCGGCCTCCGGCTCGGGCGCGGACCGCACCAGCGAGCGCAGCCAGCCGCGCAGTTCCTCGAAGTCCGGCCGCTCGGTCGGGTCCTGACGCAGCAGCGACTCCACGACCGGCCGCAGCGCTCCGCACTCCTCGGCGAAGGCGGGCGGCTCGGCGCACACCGACTGCACCAGCTCGGCCGTCGACTCCTCCGGGTAGGGCGCGTGGCCCTGGACGGCCCGGAAGAGCAGCGCGCCGAGCGCCCACAGGTCGGTCGCGGGCCCGATGGGCGGCGCCAGCTGCCAGTTCTCGTGCACCGGTCCGGCCTGCTCCGGCGCCCACCGCTCGGTCACCGGTCCCACGACGGCCATCCGCGCCTGCCGCGCGCGCTCCGCGGCCAGTGCGGTGGCGGGGCCGCGGCGGGGCGCGGGGACCCCGGCGGCGAGGTCGTCCCAGCGGGTGCCGGGGGGAGGTGCGGTACGGCCCTGGGCCACCGCCTCCTGGGCGGGCACCGGCACGGCGGACCGCGCGAGCTCGCTGCCGGTGAAACCGCCGCGCGCGGGCGGCACCTGCGTCAGCCCGTTGGCCTGCGCCGGCTCGTGGCCCGGCCCGTGCGTCTGTCCGAGGCCGTTCGTCTGCGTGAGCCCGTTGCCCTGCCCCAGTCCGTTCGCCCGGGACTGTGCGGGCAGGCCCGGCGCGTCCCCCGGGTGGCGCGGCCCGGCGCCGTGCCAGGGCGTGGCGCGCACGCCGTACGGGTCGGCTATCTGCCCCGGCGGGCCGCCCTCGGGCCCGCGCGGATGCGGCGGCTCCGGTGCCCCGCCCTCGGCCGGCGCGCGGGCGCCGGGCAGGGCCGCGCGGCCGCCCTGCTGGGCCTCCTGGACCCTCGCCGCGGCCCGCGCTCCCGCCCGGTACGCGGCGCTCGCCCCGGCCCGCGCGGCCCGGATGTCGCCGTCGGGCTCCTGGGCCCTGCTGGCCGGCGCGGCCGAACCGCCCACGCTGCCGGCCGCGTCCACCCCGGGCACCGGCAGCCCCCCGGCCGCCCGCGCCTCGATGGCGGCCCGCCGGGCGGCCTCGGGATCACCGCCGCCGAGAGCCCCGCCGCCGGGCCCACCGACCCCGCTCGGCCCGGCCGCTCCGAACGTCCCCCGGGCCGCGCCCAGTTCGCCGGCGGTCCCGCCGCCGGCACCACCGTGGTCGTCGTACGCGGGCGCCGGCACCGGGTCGTACCCGCACAGCGCCTCCTCCGCCGCCCCCACCGCCAGGCCGGTCAGCAAGACCCGTCCGTCGTCGCAGACCAGCACGGTCCGCGCGGTGATGTTCCGGTGCACCCAGCCGTGCGCGTGCAGCACCCGCAGCGCCGTCAGCACGTCGGAGGCGACCTCGGCCGCCCGGTAGGGCGTCAGCGGCTGCTCGGCGAGGAGCGCGGCCAGCGGCCGCGCGGCCACCAGCTCGCTCACCACCCACAGCGAACCGCCCTCGGCGAACACATCGAACACCTGGTCGAGCCGCGGGTGATCGGGGATCGCGGCAGCCGCCTGGGCGGCCTCCACCGCGCGCCGTACCGCCGGGTCCGTGGGCCGCCGGACGGCCCCTCCGCGTCCGGCCGGCGGCCGCCGGGCCGCCCGGTCGCGCGCCGTGAACCCCTCGGGCAGCCCCTCCGCGTCGAGCACCTCCGCCTCGACGACCTCCGGCAACGGCACCTGCCGCACCAGGACTTCCTGCCCGCTGTAGGTGTCGAAGGCGCGGGTCTCGGTGAGTTCGTATTCGTCCGAGGGCGGAAGCGGCAGGCGGTAGCGGTCGGCGAGTACCCGCCCCGCATAGTCGTCCACGTTGCCTCCCCCGGTCGCCCGGTGGTCAATTCCGTTCGTGTGGCGTCCCGTTCCGGATGCGTTCCCGATGCGTACGGTTCGCAACCACTCACGATACGTGCCGGAGGCAACCCGCACGGGGGGATGGGGAGATCTGCCGAGATCTCCTGCGCCCGGGGCCGCCGTGCGGCCCGCTCACGCCTTCGGTTCGAAGCTCGCGGTCAGTGTCCGCCAGGTGGTCGCGCGCAGCTCGCCGTTCCACGCCGCGGCCCTCGCCGTGTACATCAACGCGTAGCCCTGATGGTCGTTGACGACGAACCCGCGGTCGACGGTCCGGTACCTCGTGCCCCCGTCGGCGTAGGTGAACTCCCAGTCGGCCGTCTTCCAGCCGCGGTACTCCACCTCCGCTATCCGGATCCGGTCGTACTGCGAGCGCCTCATGTAACGCTCCTGGTTCTGCCAGTCCTGGACGGGGTCGTCCTTGGGCGTGGAGGTCCAGGCGATCAGCAGCTTCTGCCCGTCGGGCCCGGTGAACCGGTCTCCCGCCTCGTCCGACGACGCGTACCTCCAGCCCTTGGGCAGCCCGATGGAGTAACCCTGGCCGCCCCGGTACGTCCGCTCCACCGCGGCGGTGTCCGAGGAGTCCCCCGCGTCGGAGGAGCCGTCGGAGGAGCCGTCCGGCTCCTGGCCGCCGGTGCCGGCCCCGGCCCCGCCGCTCGCGCTGGGCCTGTTGCCCGGCGTGGAACCCGCCGAGGACGACTCCGTCGCCGCACCGTCGGTACGGGCCCCGCCGTCGTCCGACGTGGTGTCGCCGCTCCTGCTCGCCGCGACGGCCGGCTGGTCGCCACCGCCGGACCGGCCGGAGCCGTCCCCGCCGGAGTTGAGCACCACGGCCAGCACGACCCCGAGCACGGCGAGCGCCACGACCACGGCGATGACCACCAGCGTCCGCCGGGACACCACCTCGGTGAGCGGTGCCCTCGGCGCCGGCCGCGGCGGCAGATCCGGCGGCGTCATGACGGGCCAGCCGGAACCGCGGCCGCCCGACGCGCCGGCGGCGTCGGACGCACCGGAGTGCGGCACGGCCGTCGTGCGTCCCGCGCCGGCCTCCGCGCCGGTCCCCTGCCCGGACGCCGCACGCGCCCCCGCGGCCGCGCCCGTCGCCGCCGCCGCGGCCTTGCGCGACGGTCCCCCGCCCGCGGCGGGCCCGCCCGGCTGCGGCGGCAGCGGTACGACCTTGGTCGCGTCCGCGGGCTCGGCCGTCTTGGGGTCCGGCGCGTTGATCACGGCCTTGAGCAGGGCCCGGGCACCGGCGTCGTCGAGGCGCTTCTCGGGGTCCTTGCTGAGCAGTCCGTAGATGACGTCCCGGAGCGGGCCGGCGTTCTTCGGCTCCTCCAGCGGCTCGGTCATCACCGCGGTGAGGGTGGCGATCGCGGAGCCCTTGTCGTACGGCGGGGTGCCCTCCACCGCCGCGTACAGCAGGCCGCCGAGCGACCACAGGTCGGCGGCCGGGCCGGGCTTGTGGCCGCGGGCGCGCTCCGGGGAGATGTAGGAGGGGGCGCCGACGAGCATGCCGGTGGAGGTGATGGACGGGTCGCCCTCGACCTGGGCGATCCCGAAGTCGGTGAGCACGACCCGGCCGTCGTCGGCGATCAGCACGTTGGACGGCTTCACGTCGCGGTGCAGGATGCCCTCGCGGTGCGCGGAGCGCAGGACGTCGAGGACGGCGAGGCCGACCTCGGCGGCGCGCCGGGGCAGTAGCACGCCGTCCTCGCGGATGACCTCGGCCAGGGACTTGCCCTCGACGAGCTCCATCACGATCCACGGCCGGTCGTCCTCGTCGACCACGTCGAAGACCGTCACCGCGCTGGTGTTGCGGATCCGTGCGATGGCCTTGGCCTCGCGCAGGGTGCGCGTGATGAGCCGGCGCTTCTCGTCCTCGTCGATGTTGGCCGGGAACCGCAGTTCCTTCACGGCGACCGTGCGGCCGAGGGTCTCGTCCTCGGCGCGCCACACCGTGCCCATGCCGCCGCGGCCGAGCACGTCTCCCAGCCGGTACCGCCCGGCGAGAAGACGCTCGCTCTTGTCCTGACGAGTGTCCTGACGGGATGTCCCCGCCCGCTCCGCCTCCGACATGCGTCCCCTCATGCAACCCGCCCTGACAGAGCCTCCATTGTCCCTCACCCGGCAAGCGGCTCACGCCCAGGGTGCCCCCGGCCCCTGCAACGGCACGATGTCCGGCGCCCCCAGCCTCGCCGCGTCCGCCGTCAGGTCGTCCGGCTGGCGCTGCGACTCCCGCTCGGCCTCCACCCGCTTGTCGTAGTGCTGGACCTCGCGCTCGATCCGGTCCTCGTCCCAGCCGAGCACCGGCGCCATCAACCCGGCCGCCTCCCGGGCACAACGGGTACCCCGGTCGAAGGTCTCCATGGAGATGCGGGTGCGCCGGGTCAGGACGTCGTCCAGGTGCCGGGCGCCCTCGTGCGAGGCGGCGTACACGATCTCGGCGCGCAGGTAGTCGTCGGCGCCGGTGAGCGGCTCGCCGAGCGAGGAGTCGCCGCCGACGAGGGCGAACAGTTCCTCCGCCATCGACCCGTACCGGTTCAGCAGGTGCTCCACCCGCACCACGTGCAGGCCGGTGCGGGCGGCGATACGCGCCCGCGCGTTCCACAGCGCGCGGTACCCCTCCGCGCCGAGCAGCGGCACGTCCTCGGTGACGCACTCGGCGACCCGCAGGTCGAGCCCGTGCACCGCCTCGTCCACCGCGTCCTTGGCCATCACCCGGTACGTCGTGTACTTGCCGCCCGCCACCACGACCAGCCCCGGCACCGGGTGGACGACGGTGTGCTCGCGGGACAGCTTGCTGGTGGCGTCCGACTCGCCGGCGAGCAGCGGCCGCAGACCGGCGTACACCCCCTCGACGTCGTCGCGCGTCAGCGGCACCGCCAGCACCGAGTTCAGGTGCTCCAGCAGGTAGTCGATGTCGGCGCTGGACGCGGCGGGGTGCGCCTTGTCCAGGCTCCAGTCGGTGTCGGTGGTGCCGATGATCCAGTGCCGGCCCCAGGGGATGACGAACAGCACGGACTTCTCGGTGCGCAGGATGAGCCCGGTGGTGGAGTGGATGCGGTCCTTGGGCACCACGAGGTGGATGCCCTTGGACGCCCGGACGTGGAACTGCCCGCGCTCGCCCACCATGGCCTGGGTGTCGTCGGTCCACACGCCGGTGGCGTTGACGATCTGCCGGGCGTGGATCTCGTACTCGCCGCCCGCCTCGACGTCCTGCACCCGGGCCCCGACGACCCGCTCGCCCTCGCGCAGGAATCCGGTCACCCGCGCGCGGTTGGCCGCCTTCGCGCCGTACGAGACCGCCGTGCGCACCAGGGTGGTGACGAAACGGGCGTCGTCCATCTGGGCGTCGTAGTACTGCAAGGCGCCGACCAGCGCGTCCTTGCGCAGCGCCGGTGCCACGCGCAGGGCGTGACGGCGGCTCAGGTGACGGTGCGCCGGCAGGCCGCGGCCGTGCCCCCGGGCCATCGACATGGCGTCGTACAGCGCGACGCCCGAACCGGCGTACAGCCGCTCCCACCCCTTGTGCCGCAACGGGTAGAGGAAGGGCACCGGCTTCACCAGGTGCGGGGCCAGCCGCTCCAGCAGCAGGCCGCGCTCCTTCAGCGCCTCGCGGACGAGGGAGAAGTCGAGCATCTCCAGATAGCGCAGGCCGCCGTGGATCAGCTTGCTGGACCGGCTCGACGTGCCCGACGCCCAGTCACGCGCCTCGACCAGGCCCGTCGACAGGCCGCGCGTCACGGCGTCCAGCGCGGTGCCCGCGCCGACCACGCCACCGCCCACCACCAGTACGTCCAGCTCCCGCTCGGCCATCGCCGCGAGCGACTCGGCGCGCTGCTCCGGTCCCAGTGCCGCTGTCCTCACCGCTGCCTCCCGCTGATCGCCTCGCCCGGGCCGCACCCGTCGAGCGGGACCCGGTCCGCCTCCCCCACGCTCAAAGTCTGACCGCGTCGTCCGGCTTCAGCCACCACACACCCCCAGCCTGTGGACAATTCACGCGGACACGAGCAAGCGCAATACCGCAAAACGGTCATATTTACTCCTAGTCTGACATTGCGCTGGCTCATTGTGTCCACAGGGCTTGCGCACCTGTCCCGTTTCGGTTACTGGGAAGGACGGCCCACGCCATGCCCGCAGATCTCGCCGTCATCGGACTCGGCCCGCTCGGCCTGCCGCTGGCCCAGGCCGCGGTCGCCGCCGGCATCCCCACCGTCGGCTACAAGACCGGCCCCGAACCCGGCTCGCTCAGCCCCGCCGAACTGCGCCGGATGCTCTCGGGGGGCTTCCGGCACGCCGTGGGCCCGAGCGAGCTCGGCCGAGTGCGCACCGCGGTCATCTGCGCCCCGGCCCCCCGAGGCGCGGACGGCGGACCGGACCTGAGCCAGGTGGAGGCGGCCGCCCGCACCCTGGCCGCCCGGCTGCGCCCGCACACCACGGTCATCCTGGAGACGCCCGTGCACCCGGGCACCACCGAGGAGTTCCTCCGCCCCCTGCTGGAGGAGGGCTCACGGCTGCGCGCGGGCCGCGACTTCCACCTCGCCTACTCGCCCAGCCGCGTCGACCCCGGCAACCGCGACTTCACCCCGGGCAGCACCCCCAAGGTGATCGGCGGCCTCACCCCCGCCTGCACCGAGTCGGCCGCCGCCTTCTACGGCCGTCTCACCGACAAGGTCGTCCGCGCGCGCGGCCCCCGCGAGGCCGAGGCCGTGCAGCTGCTGGAGACCAACTACCGGCACGTCAACATCGCCCTGGTCAACGAGATGGCCGTCCTCTGCCACGACCTGGGCATCGACCTGTGGGACGTCATCCGCTGCGCGGAGACCAAGCCGTTCGGCTTCCAGGCCTTCCGCCCCGGCCCCGGCGTCGGCGGCCACGCCGTACCGCAGGACCTGACCGGCCGCGCGGGCCGCGGCCTGCGCATGGTGGAACTGGCCCAGCAGGTCAACAACCGGATGCCCCGGTACGTCGTCCAGCGCGCCGCCACCCTGCTCAACGAGCACGGCAAGTCGGCCCGCGGCGCCCGGGTGCTCCTGCTCGGCGTGACCTACAAGCCCGACCTCGCCGACCAGCAGGCCACCCCGGCCCAGGAGGTCGCGATCCGCCTGATGGAACTCGGCGCCGCCATCAGCTACCACGACCCGCACATCCCGTCCTGGAGCATCCTCGACCGGCCGGTGCCCCGCGCCGACTCGCTCTACGAGGCGGCGGCCGCGGCCGACCTGACGATCCTGCTGCAGAACCACCGCACCTACGACCTGCAAGGGCTGTCGGTGAAGGCCCAGCTCCTGCTCGACACCCGGGGCGCCACCCCGACCGGAGCCGCGCACCGGCTCTGACCCGCCCGACACGGGAGGAAATCGGCCGGTGGCGCGCGGCGGTGGGCCTGTTACTCTTCGGCGCCCCCGTCGCACACCTGTGCGCGGACACCGCTCGGTCACCCGCCCCGCGGGTTTTTGTCATGAACCAGTCAATTCTGCCGACCGACGGCCACCCGTTCGCCCGGCAGCCGGTCCCCGTCCCGCCGGCGCCGCCCGCGCCCGCCCGCGGGAACGTGGCGCTCGGCGTGGTCACCGCCGTCGTCGTGCCCTGGTCACCGCCGGTGTCCACGGCGCCGTCGCCGGCATCACCGAGTACGAGATCGGCTACGCCGCGACCGGCGTCGGCTGCCTCGTCGGCTCGCGGCCGGCGGGGCTGGCGGGGCCGGCGGGGCCGGCGGGGCCGGCGGGGCCGGCCCGGTGCTGCCCGGGGTGAGCGCCCTGTTCTCGCTGGGCGCCGTCTGCCTCGGCCGGCCCGTCGGCGCCGGGATCCTCAGCGCCGACCTGCTCGGCGTCTCCACGATCACGATGTTCACCGAGCACCTGGACCTGCTGATGGACGCCTGGCGGGAGACCGCCGAAGCGATGACGTTCCTGTTCCTCGCCGTCGGCGCGATCGCCGCGTTCTCCGGCGCCCGCAAGGCCGCCGCCTGGCCCTGGGCCGCCGCGTGGCCGGCGGGCACGCAGAAGGGCCCGTCCACCGCCGTGGACGGGCCCTCACGCGTCGTACGGCTACCGGCGGTGCTGCGAGTCCGCCACCGTCACCTCGACCCGCTGGAACTCCTTCAGCTCGCTGTAGCCCGTGGTGGCCATGGCGCGGCGCAGGGCGCCGAAGAGGTTCATCGAGCCGTCCGGGGTGTGCGACGGGCCGGTGAGGATCTCCTCCAGGGTGCCGACCGTGCCGAGGTCGACCTTCTTGCCGCGCGGCAGCTCCTCGTTGACGGCCTCCATGCCCCAGTGGTTGCCCCGGCCGGGACCGTCGGTCGCGCGGGCCAGCGGGGAGCCCATCATCACCGCGTCGGCGCCGCAGGCGACCGCCTTGGGCAGGTCGCCGGACCAGCCGACACCGCCGTCCGCGATGACGTGCACGTAGCGGCCGCCGGACTCGTCCATGTAGTCCCGGCGGGCCGCCGCCACGTCCGCGACCGCCGTGGCCATGGGCACCTGGATGCCCAGCACGTTGCGCGTGGTGTGCGCGGCGCCGCCGCCGAAGCCGACCAGCACGCCCGCCGCACCGGTGCGCATCAGGTGCAGGGCGGCGGTGTACGTGGCGCAGCCGCCGACGATCACCGGGACGTCGAGCTCGTAGATGAACTGCTTGAGGTTGAGCGGCTCGTGCGAGGACGAGACGTGCTCCGCCGACACCGTCGTACCGCGGATGACGAAGATGTCCACGCCCGCGTCCACCACGGCCTTGGAGAACTGCGCCGTGCGCTGCGGGGAGAGCGCGGCCGCGGTGACCACGCCCGAGTCGCGCACCTCCTTGATGCGCTGCCCGATCAGCTCCTCCTTGACCGGCGCGGCGTAGATCTCCTGGAGGCGGCGGGTCGCGGTCTCGGCGTCCAGGCCGACGATCTCGTCCAGCAGCGGCTGCGGGTCCTCGTACCGCGTCCACAGACCCTCGAGGTTCAGCACGCCCAGGCCGCCCAGCTCGCCGATGCGGATAGCGGTGGCCGGCGAGACGACCGAGTCCATGGGGGCGGCCAGGAACGGCAGCTCGAAGCGGTAGGCGTCGATCTGCCAGGCGATCGAGACCTCCTTCGGGTCCCGCGTACGGCGGCTGGGGACGACGGCGATGTCGTCGAAGGCGTACGCCCGGCGGCCGCGCTTGCCGCGCCCGATCTCGATCTCAGTCACGTGTGTGGCCTTTCCCTGATGCGTTGCAGCGCCTTCCAGTATCCCCGACCGGCACGACGAGGGCGGCCCCGGATGCTCCGGGACCGCCCTCGGTCCGGCTCACGCGCGCGCGTGCGTCACCTGCCGCGGCTGTAGTTCGGTGCCTCGACCGTCATCTGGATGTCGTGCGGGTGGCTCTCCTTCAGGCCCGCCGACGTGATCCGCACGAAGCGGCCGTTGGCCTGGAGCTCGGGGACGTTCGTGCCGCCGACGTAGAACATCGACTGGCGCAGACCGCCGACCAGCTGGTGGACCACCGAGGAGAGCGGGCCGCGGTAGGGCACCTGGCCCTCGATGCCCTCGGGGATCAGCTGCTCGTCGGAGGCGACGCCCTCCTGGAAGTAGCGGTCCTTGGAGAACGACTTGCGGTCGCCGCGGGTCTGCATGGCGCCGAGCGACCCCATGCCGCGGTACGACTTGAACTGCTTGCCGTTGATGAACATCAGCTCGCCCGGCGACTCCTCGCAGCCCGCCAGCAGGGAGCCCAGCATCACCGTGTCGGCGCCCGCGACCAGGGCCTTGGCGATGTCGCCCGAGTACTGCAGACCGCCGTCGCCGATCAGCGGGACGCCGGCCGCCCGGGCGGCGAGCGAGGCCTCGTAGATCGCGGTGACCTGCGGCACGCCGACGCCGGCGACCACACGGGTGGTGCAGATGGAGCCGGGGCCGACACCGACCTTGATGCCGTCCACGCCGGAGTCGATCAAGGCCTGGGCGCCGTCGCGGGTGGCGACGTTCCCGCCGATGACGTCGACGCCGGAGGAGTTCGACTTGATCTTGGCGACCATCTCGCCGACCAGCCGGGAGTGACCGTGCGCGGTGTCCACCACGATGAAGTCGACACCGGCCTCGATCAGCGCCTGGGCGCGCTCGAAGGCGTCACCGGCGACACCGACGGCGGCGCCGACGAGCAGGCGGCCCTCGGCGTCCTTGGCGGCGTTCGGGTACTTCTCCGCCTTGACGAAGTCCTTGACGGTGATCAGGCCCTTGAGCACGCCCTCGTCGTCGACCAGCGGCAGTTTCTCGATCTTGTGCTTGCGCAGCAGGTCCATGGCGTCCACGCCGGAGATGCCGACCTTGCCGGTGACCAGCGGCATCGGCGTCATGACCTCGCGCACCCGGCGGGCGCGGTCGGTCTCGAAGGCCATGTCGCGGTTGGTGACGATGCCGAGCAGCTTCTTGTTGCCGTCGGTGACCGGGACGCCGCTGATCCGGAACCGGGCGCACAGCGCGTCGGCCTCGGCGAGCGTGGCGTCCGGGTGGATCGTGATGGGGTCGGTGACCATGCCGGACTCGGACCGCTTCACCAGGTCGACCTGGTTGGCCTGGTCCTCGATGGACAGGTTCCGGTGCAGGACGCCGACACCGCCCTGCCGGGCCATCGCGATCGCCATGCGCGACTCGGTGACCTTGTCCATGGCGGCGGACAGCAGCGGGATGTTGACCCGCACGTTCCTGGAGACGTACGAGGCGGTGTCGATCTCGTCGGGTGCCATGTCCGACGGGCCCGGCAGCAGCAGCACGTCGTCGTAGGTCAGCCCGAGGGTCGCGAATTTTCCGGGCACTCCGTCGACGTTGGCAGTCATGACACCTTCCCCAGATGGCCTTGCTCGGTGCGGATGTCCATGCTAACGGGAAGCCGGACTGTCGAATTCCACGCTCTCCACGGTGGCGGACGGCCCGTGGCTTCGTGCGTTCGTACGGAGAACGGCGTCCGCCGGTTCATCCGGCGGGCTCCGCCTACTGTTCGGCCAGCGCCCGCAGCCTGCTCAGTGCGCGGTGCTGGGCCACCCGTACCGCTCCTGGTGACATTCCCAACATCTGGCCGGTCTCCTCCGCCGTGAGGCCCACCGCGATGCGCAGCAGCAGCAGCTCGCGCTGGTTCTCGGGGAGGTTGGCCAGCAGTTTCTTGGCCCACTCGGCGTCGCTGCTGAGCAGTGCCCGCTCCTCGGGGCCGAGCGAGTCGTCCGGCCGCTCGGGCATCTCGTCGGACGGGACCGCCGTCGAGCCGGGGTGCCGCATGGCCGCCCGCTGGAGATCGGCGACCTTGTGCGCGGCGATGGCGAAGACGAAGGCCTCGAAGGGGCGCCCGGTGTCCCGGTAGCGCGGCAGCGCGAGCAGGACGGCGACGCAGACCTCCTGGGCCAGGTCCTCCACGAAGTGGCGCGCGTCCCCCGGCAGGCGGGACAGCCGGGTGCGGCAGTAGCGCAGCGCCAGCGGGTGGACATGGGCGAGCAGGTCGTGCGTGGCCTGCTCGTCCCCGTCGACCGCGCGGTGGACGAGCGCGCCGATCGCCCCGTGGGCAGGGGTCGCCTCGTCGTCACGCATCGGTCCATGGTGCCCTGCGGGCTGATGCTCCGCGGCACTGCCTCCGTTGTTGTGCACCGAAGCGTTATGAGCAGGTGCGCCGGAAGTCATCCCCTGCGCCCTCCCCTTCCGCTCGACCGACTCGTCCCCGAGGAACTCCACACCTCAAGGATGCGGCATCCGCGCCGAAACGAGCATCGGCCATGCGCCGGACCGCGCCACCGGACCCTTTTCCGGTGCGGCGCGCCCCGTCCCCGGAACGGTGCGCGCCCCGGCCGGGGCCTTCGGTACGGCCGCCGTGACCAGGGATGACAGCACTGCCCCGGAGGCCGCGCCCGCACGGACGCCCCGGCTCACCCGAGCGCCCGGCACGGCCGGCAAAGGGGGCCGGTCCGTCCCGGACCGGGCGGGGAGGTACCCCCATCGTGTCGCCTCCTCCCCCACCCGAGCGGGGACTCGTCGCCGTCCCCGCTCACCGGGGCCCGGGCGGCGCCGCACGGCGGCGTCAGCGCACCAGGCCCCAGCGGAACCCGAGCGCCACCGCGTGCGCCCGGTCCGAGGCGCCGAGCTTCTTGAACAGGCGGCGGGCGTGGGTCTTGACGGTGTCCTCGGAGAGGAACAGCTCGCGGCCGATCTCGGCGTTGGACCGGCCGTGGCTCATGCCTTCGAGCACCTGGATCTCCCGCGCGGTGAGCGTCGGCGCGGCGCCCATCTCGGCGGAGCGCAGCCGGCGCGGGGCGAGCCGCCAGGTCGGGTCGGCGAGCGCCTGCGTGACCGTGGCCCGCAGCTCCGCGCGGGAGGCGTCCTTGTGCAGGTACCCGCGGGCGCCGGCGGCGACCGCGAGGGCCACGCCGTCGAGGTCCTCGGCGACGGTGAGCATGATGATCCGCGCACCGGGGTCGGCGGACAGCAGCCGCCGCACCGTCTCGACGCCGCCCAGTCCGGGCATGCGCACGTCCATCAGGATGAGGTCCGAGCGGTCGGCACCCCAGCGGCGGAGGACTTCCTCGCCGTTGGCCGCCGTCGTCACACGCTCGACGCCGGGCACGGTCGCGACCGCGCGGCGGAGCGCCTCTCGGGCAAGCGGGGAGTCGTCGCAGACGAGGACGGAAGTCATGGCCGCCCTCCGCAGCTGATGCGCGTCACCTTGAGCCTCCAGGCTGGCTGGTACGAAATCGTCACCTGTGCGGTCGACCGTCTCGGACGCCTGCCCGAGCGCTTGTGTTCTCAACCGCCTCCGCACTCTCAACGACGGTCACTCGAAAGAGTTACGGGGCTGTGTGCCGTCTTCGGCACTCTACGTGAGGGTGCGGACACGCTGCACACACGCGCGAGAGACCCTCAACCTTTCATCACAACCTGTGACCCATTTAGACCCATTTCTTCCCATTCACTGGTGTCTGAGGCTAGATTCGCAATGAGTCATATTTTCATCTCCTTAGATCGTAGATGTACGGTCGTGGGCACCGTATCCGCTCAGAACGGCTGCAAGGGGTCACGCAATGGCAGATTTCTCCCGCCTTCCCGGACCGAACGCGGACCTGTGGGACTGGCAGCTCCTGGCCGCCTGCCGCGGGGTGGACAGCTCGCTCTTCTTCCACCCGGAGGGCGAGCGCGGGGCGGCTCGGAGCGCTCGCGAGAACTCGGCCAAGGAGGTCTGCATGAGGTGCCCGGTCCGCGCCCAGTGCGCGGCGCACGCGCTGGCGGTGCGCGAGCCGTACGGCGTGTGGGGCGGGCTGACCGAGGACGAGCGCGAGGAACTCATGGGGCGGGCGCGCCACCGGCTGGTGCCGGCGTCGGCAGCCGGCGGGAACGCCGCCGCCTCGAACACCTGAAGGAACGTTTCTTCGCCGGGCACGCGCACGCGTGCCCTTGCCCTTGACCGCGTGCCCCGCCCGTGACCGCCCGCGACCGACCGTGACCGACCGCGACCGACCGCCCCGACCCCGCCCGTGACCGCCCCCGGACCGCCGGACGTCTAGCGGGCCGCCGCCCGCGCCAGCTGCTCCAGCGTCGCCCGCACCGCGGGAACCTGCGCCAGGTCCGGCAGCGTCAGCGCGACGATCTCCCGCCGCACCGCCGGTTCCAGCGTCACCGCCCGCGCCCCCCGGGGCCGTACCGACTCGACCGCCAGCTGCGGCAGCATCGCCACCCCCAGTCCCGCGCCCACCAGGCCGATCACCGCCGGATAGTCGTCGGTGGCGAAGTCGATGCGGGGCGTGAAGCCGGCCCCCGCGCACACCTCGATCAACTGGCCCCGGCAGCGCGGGCAGCCCGCGATCCACGGTTCCCCGGCGAGTTCGCCGATGGCGACGGACCCCGAGCGGGCCAGCCGGTGCCGTTCGGGCACCAGCGCCACCAGCCGGTCGGTGAGCAGCGGCCGGACGACCAGGTCGTTCCACTCCTCGGCGCCGGCCGCGCCGCCGTAGCGGAAGGCGAGCGCGACGTCGCAGTCGCCGGCCCGCAGCCGGTCGACGGACTGGGGCGGCTCGGCCTCCTCCAGGGAGACCCGGGTGCCGGGGTGCTCGGCGCGCAGGGCGGCGAGGGCGGCCGGCACCAGGGTGGAGCTGCCGCTGGGGAAGGACACCAGCCGGACCCGCCCGGCCCGCAGCCCGGCGATCGCGGCGACCTCCTCCTCGGCGGCGGTGAGCCCGGCGAGGATGCCCGAGGCGTGCCGCACCAGCGCCTCGCCCGCCTGGGTCAGACGCATCTCGCGGCCCGTGCGCACGAGCAGGGGGGTGCCCACGGAGGCCTCCAGCGCCTTCATCTGCTGACTGACGGCGGGTTGCGTGCACCCCAGTTCGCGTCCCGCCGCGGAGAAGGAGCCGGTGGCGGCGACGGCGCGCAGGACGCGCAGATGACGGGCCTCGATCACCCACCAAGCATAAGCAATGCTTGGGTAGGACGCCGAATAATGCGTCGACACTTTGGTTCTGCTCGCCTACGGTGCGGCCATGAGGCTTCTGTCTGTGAACCTGGGCCGCGCGACGGCCGTTCCCTACACCGACCACCCCCAGGGCCTGACCGGCATCGGCAAGCGCCCGGCCGACGGTCCCGTGCGGGTGGCGGCGCCCGGCCCCCGGGGCGTCGGGGCGAGCGGGCTGGCCGGGGACGCGGTGTGCAACACCCGCTTCCACGGCGGCGACGACCAGGCCGTGTACGCGATGGCACGCGAGGACCTCGACGCGTGGGAGCGCGAGCTGGGGCGTGAGCTGACCGACGGCTGCTTCGGCGAGAACCTCACGACGGCGGGCGTCGACGTCTCCGGGGCGCTGATCGGCGAGCGCTGGCGGATCGGGCGGGAGGTGCTGCTGGAGATCACCTCGCCGCGCGTCCCCTGCCGGACCTTCCAGGAGCACCTGGGGGAACGGGGCTGGGTGCGGCGCTTCACGGAGCGGGCCGCTCCGGGAGCGTACCTGCGCGTGCTGGAGCCCGGGGAGATCCGTGCGGGCGACCCGGTGGAGATCGCGTACCGGCCGGACCACGAGGTGACCGTCGCCCTGGCCTTCCTGGCGCGGACGACGCGGCGCGCGCTGCTGCCGCGGCTGCTGGAGGCGGGTGAGGCGCTGCATGCGGAGTGGCGGGCGGCGGCCCGCGACCACACCGCGCCGCACGGCGCCTGACCTGGGGTCACAAGGGCATAACCCGCGAAAACTTCACGCACGGCCGCCGGTCGTCCCCGTCCCGGGTCACTACCCTTGGTCCATGACAACGGCTCTGATTACGGGATCGACCGCGGGAATCGGCGCCGCGTTCGCGCGGCGGCTGGCGGCTGACGGGCACAACCTCGTCCTGGTGGCCCGCGACACCAAGCGCCTCCGCGAGCAGGCGACCGAACTGCACGACCGGCACGGCATCGAGGCGGAGGTGCTGACGGCGGACCTGGCGACGGACGGTGGCATCGAGACGGTCGCCACCCGGCTCGCCGACCGCAAGAACCCCGTCGACCTCCTGATCAACAACGCCGGGTTCGGCAACAACGGCCGCTATCTGGAAGTGCCGATGGCCGACGAACTGCGGATGCTCAAGGTGCACTGCGAGGCGGTCCTGCGGCTGACGTCGGCGGCGACGCAGGCGATGCTGGAGCGCGGGCGCGGTGGCGTGGTGAACGTCGCCTCGGTCGCGGCCTTCCTGCCGCGCGGCACCTATGGCGCGTCCAAGGCCTGGGTGGTCCAGTTCACCCAGGGGGCCGCCCGCGACCTGGCGGGCACCGGCGTGCGGCTGATGGCCCTGTGCCCCGGTTTCGTCCGCACCGAGTTCCACCAGCGGGCCGGCATGGGCACGGGCAACATCCCGGGCTGGATGTGGCTCGACGCGGACAAGCTGGTCTCGGCGGCCCTCACGGACCTGGCCCGCGGCAAGGCGCTCTCCGTCCCGGATCCCCGGTACAAGGCCCTCATGGGCGTGGTGAAGATGGCGCCGCGCGGACTGCTCGGCGGGATCAGCTCCCGGGCGGGCCGCAAGTACGGGCCGGAGTACCAGGCACGCTAGGGGCCCCGCCGAGGCACCCCCGGACCTCTCGGCAGCCGTCACGGGCCCGGCGTCGCGCCCCGTGGTCCGCGGCCCGAGCGGCGGGCGGTCCCGGTGGGACAATGGAGCCGTGCACCGGGACCCAGGGGGGACGGGAGGCGGCGCCATGACCTTCGTGCAGGTCATCGACTGCAAGACGAGCCGGTTCGAGGAGCTGGACCGGCTGATGGACGCTTGGGTCGAGAAGACCAAGGGCAAACGGACCGCGACGCACAGCGTGATCGGCAAGGACCGGCTGGACGCGTCGCACTTCATCGAGATCGTGGAGTTCCCGTCGTACGAAGAGGCGATGCGCAACTCCACGCTGCCGGAGACCGACCGGATCTTCCAGGACATGGTCGCGCTGTGCGACGAGATGCCGACCTTCACGGATCTGGACGTGGTGCGGGACCAGCAGATGTTCAGCGCCACGGTGCGGCGGTTCTTCGAGCTGGTGCAGGCGCCGGGGGAACTGCCGCCGCTGGACGAGGTGATGGGGGAGCACTACCACCACCACGACCCGGCCAACGTGGACGACGTGGTCGGGATGGACCAGATCCGGCGCGAGATGCGGCTCTGGCGGGAGGGCTTCACCTTCGCGTTCACCGTCGAGGACCTGATCGCCGACGGCGACCGGGTGTGCGCGCGGTGGTTCTGGAAGGGCACGCACCGGGGCGACTTCCTGGGCGTCCCGGCCACGGGCAGGGAGGTCTTCATGACGGGGACGACCGTCTTCCGGTGCACCGGTGACGGCAGGCTCGCCGAGGGCTGGTGGGAGTACGACCGGCTGGGGCTGATGGAGCAGCTGGGCGTCTTCGAGGAACTGGAGCGCTAGTGCGGCACTGGTCCCGCGAGGGGAAAGGGGGAGGCCCGGCACCTCGTGGTGCCGGGCCTGCCTCAGCGCTGCCGGACATCAGCCGGCCGGGTGCCGGCGCGACCGGGTGTCAGTGCGCGTGGCCGTGGCCGTGGCCCGCGGCCTCCGGCTCCTCTTCCTTCTTCTCGACGACCAGGGTCTCGGTCGTCAGCAGCAGGGAGGCGATGGAGGCGGCGTTCTCCAGGGCGGAGCGGGTGACCTTGACCGGGTCGATGACGCCGGACTTGATCAGGTCGCCGTACTCGCCGGTGGCGGCGTTGTAACCGCTGCCCTTCTCCAGCTCGGCGACCTTGGAGACGATGACGTAGCCCTCCAGGCCGGCGTTCTCGGCGATCCAGCGCAGCGGCTCGACGGCGGCCTTGCGGACGACGGAGACACCGGTGGCCTCGTCGCCCTCCTTGCCGAGGTTGTCCTGAAGGACCTTCACGGCGTGGACGAGCGCGGAGCCGCCACCGGAGACGATGCCCTCCTCGACCGCGGCGCGGGTCGCGGAGATGGCGTCCTCCAGACGGTGCTTCTTCTCCTTCAGCTCCACCTCGGTGGCGGCGCCGACCTTGATCACGCACACGCCGCCGGCCAGCTTGGCGAGGCGCTCCTGGAGCTTCTCGCGGTCCCAGTCGGAGTCCGTGGCCTCGATCTCGGCCTTGATCTGCGCGACGCGGCCGTTGACGTCGGCCTTCGAGCCGGCGCCGTCGACGATCGTGGTGTCGTCCTTGGTGACGGTGACGCGGCGGGCGGAGCCGAGGACGTCCAGACCGACCTGGTCGAGCTTGAGGCCGACCTCCTCGGAGATGACCGTGGCGCCGGTGAGGACCGCCATGTCCTGGAGCATCGCCTTGCGGCGGTCGCCGAAGCCCGGGGCCTTGACGGCGGTGGCGTTGAAGGTGCCGCGGATCTTGTTCACCACGAGGGTGGAGAGGGCCTCGCCCTCGACGTCCTCGGCGATGATCAGCAGCGGCTTGGAGGCGTTCGACTGGATGATCTTCTCCAGCAGCGGCAGGAGGTCCGCGATGGCGGAGATCTTGCCCTGGTGGATGAGGATGTACGGGTCGTCGAGGACGGCCTCCATGCGCTCCTGGTCCGTCACGAAGTACGGCGACAGGTAGCCCTTGTCGAAGGCCATGCCCTCGGTGAAGTCCAGCTCCAGGCCGAAGGTGTTGGACTCCTCGACGGTGATGACACCGTCCTTGCCGACCTTGTCCATCGCCTCGGCGATGAGCTCGCCGACCTGCTGGTCCTGGGCGGACAGCGCGGCGACGGCGGCGATGTCGGACTTCTCGTCGATCGGCCGGGCCGAGGCCAGCAGGTCCTCGGAGACGGCGGCGACGGCGGCGTCGATGCCCTTCTTGAGGGCGGCCGGGGAGGCGCCGGCGGCGACGTTCTTCAGGCCCTCGCGGACCAGCGCCTGGGCCAGCACGGTCGCGGTGGTCGTACCGTCACCCGCGATGTCGTTGGTCTTGGTCGCCACCTCCTTGACCAGCTGGGCGCCGAGGTTCTCGTACGGGTCCTCGACCTCGACCTCGCGGGCGATGGTGACACCGTCGTTGGTGATGGTGGGGGCGCCGAACTTCTTGTCGATGACGACGTTGCGGCCCTTGGGGCCGATCGTCACCTTGACCGTGTCGGCAAGCTTGTTGACGCCGCGCTCGAGGGCGCGACGGGCGTCCTCGTCGAACTTCAGGATCTTCGCCATGGCAGCGGGAGCCCTCTCGGAAAAGTCTGCGGTAAAGAAACTGCGCCCCCAGCGCCCGGCTTCGTTGGCGGTCGCGGGGGCCAGGGGCGCAGCTCAAGAGCGGTGTGCTCGGGGTGAATTACTTCTCGATGATCGCGAGGACGTCGCGAGCCGAGAGGACGAGGTACTCCTCGTTGTTGTACTTCACCTCGGTGCCGCCGTACTTGCTGTAGAGAACGACGTCGCCGACGCTGACGTCGAGCGGAAGGCGGTTGCCCTCCTCGAAGCGGCCCGGGCCCACGGCCAGGACGACGCCCTCCTGGGGCTTCTCCTTGGCGGTGTCCGGAATGACCAGGCCCGAGGCCGTGGTCTGCTCGGCGTCCAGCGGCTGGACCACGATACGGTCCTCGAGCGGCTTGATGGCAACCTTGGAGCTGGCGGTCGTCACGATCCGACCTCCCCCTTCGGAGATCTCACGGGGTTAACTGTCTGAGGTGGCGACCAGGTCGATCCGTCGTCGCGGGTGCCGGACCTGCCCGTCGCGTGTTTGGCACTCTCCAGTGGGGAGTGCCAGAGCCGAGACTATGACCGCGGTTAGCACTCGGTCAAGCGGAGTGCCAATTGCCGGGCGGCGCGTCGGCGTCCGGGGCCGCTTTTCGGCGCCTTCGGGCCGGGCACGCGCCGAACGGGGCCGGGGGTGTGCCGCCCGCTCAGAGGTAGTCCTCCAGGCGCCCCACCGTCAGGCCCGCCTCCTGTACGCGCTTCAGCAGCCGGGTGGTGCGTTCGCGGAGCATCGGGCTCGGGGTCTCCGTCGAGGGGACCGAGACGATGTCGCCCGGACGGAGGCGGGCGGGGCCCTCCGCGAAGGTGAGGTCGGCGGCGTTCATCGTGGCGCGCCAGAGCACGATCGCCGCGATGCCGCAGTCCGCGGCCGCCCTGCGGGTCGTGGTGTCGTAGGCGCCGTAGGGCGGGCGGAACAGGTGCGGGCGGACGCCGAAGCGGGCGTGGATCTTCTGCTGCTGGCCGCAGATCTCGGCGCGCTGGCCGGCGTACGGCAGGCCGCGCAGGGCGGCGTGGTCCAGGGTGTGGTTCTGGACGCTCGCGCCGACCGAGCGCAGGCGCGCGAAGTGGCCGTACCCCGGTCCGACGACGCTGTCGGTGAGGAACATGCTGACCGGGAGCCGCAGTTCGCGGACCATGTCGACGAAGCGCGGGTCCTTCTCGGCACCGTCGTCGTAGGTGAGGAAGACGACCTCGTGGGGGGTCGGCACGCGGTCCAGGACCGGCGGGAGACCGCCCGCCGGGCGGGCGGGCGGGCGGGGGCGCGCGGGAGGCGCGGGAGGCGGGGAGAGCGGCGTGGAGAGGCCCCAGCGGCGGTGCGGCGCGGGCTGCGAGGCGGCCGAGCCGGGTGCCGCGCCCGCCTCGGCGGCGGACCGCTCGGGCCGGGTGCCGGGCAGGGCGCAGCCGGCGAGCAGGACCAGGAGCAGGAGCACCGCCGCCCCCGCCGTCCGGCCGCGCCGGGTCACAGGTAGTCCTCCAGGCGGCCGACCGCGTACCCCTTGGCCGTGACCTCGTCGAGGAAGACGCGGATCATGTCGGGCATCCGGCCCGCCCACTCGTCCGTGCCCCGGAAGTGGCTGAGGACGATGTCGCCGGGGTGGATGTCGCGGTCCCACTCGCGGTACTCCCAGTGGTCGACGAAGACCTCCTCGTTCCACAGCGGGACGTATCTGACGCCGCAGGCCTTGGCGGCGCGCAGGGTGTCGGCGTCGTAGTTGCCGAAGGGCGGGCGGAACAGCAGCGGGCGGGTGCCGTAGCGCTTCTCGATGACGTCCTGCATGCCGCAGATCTCCCGCTCCTGCTCGGAGTAGGAGAGGCCGGGCAGGTAGGGGTGGCTGAGGGTGTGGTTGTTCAGCCCCGCTCCCCGGGCCTGCATCTGCCGGAAGTAGCCGTAGTCCTCCTTGACCAGGTAGTCGCTGAGGAACGCGGTGTAGGGGATGCGCAGGTCGGTCATCATCCGCAGGAATGCCGGGTCCTTCTCGGCGCCGTCGTCGATGGTGAGGAAGACGACCTTCTCCTCGGTCGGAACGGTGGTGAAGACGGGCGGCAGGCCCTGCTCCTCGTGTCCGTCCACCTCGAATCCGTCGCGGGTGGTGATCACCGGCTTCGTCGCGGGCGGGGGCGGCGGGCCGAGCGGCGTCCTCTTCAGGCCCCAGCGTTCGGCGGCGGCGGCCCTGGCGGCGTGCTCGGCGCGCAGCTTGGTCGCGTAGCCGTCCAGCGCGCGGGCCGGGGGCGCCTTGAGGGGCGGGGGCGCCTCGTCGTCCCGCCCGCAGCCGGAGGCGATGGCGGCGGCGGTCAGGACGGCGACGGCGGCCCGGGCCGCCGTCCGCCCCCGCCGCCCCTTTGCCCTCTTTTTGTCATTTTGTACTACTACTCGCATGGGGCCGGATCCTCCCAGGCGCCGCCGCCGAACCCCCGCCGACACCGCCGCCGCGGGCACACCATCCACCGACTGGCCGACAATGACCCGGTGAACGACCTCGCCCCCCTCCTCACCCCCGAAGGCCGGGCCCTCCTCGACGAGGTGCGCGGCACGGACCCCGCCCAGGAACTCGCCGTCGCCACCCGGCTGCGCCGCGACCACCCGGCCGACCTGGTGTCGGCGGCGCTCGGCCAGGCACGGCTGCGGCAGCGGGCGGTGGCCAAGTTCGGGGCGGCGGACGCCGGACGCATGTTCTTCACGCCCCACGGGGTCGAGCAGTCGACCCGGGCGAGCGTGGCGGCGTACCGCGCGGGGCGCCTGCGCGAGCTGGGCGTGGCCCGCGTGGCCGACCTGTGCTGCGGGATCGGCGGGGACGCGATCGCCCTGGCCCGCGCCGGGATCCGCGTCCTGGCCGTGGACCGCGACCCGCTGACCGCGGCCGCCGCGCGGGCCAACGCCGAGGCGCTCGGCCTGGCCGGGCTGATCGAGGTGCGCGAGGCGGACGTCACGGAGGTGGACGTGGCGGGGTACGACGCGGTCTTCGTGGACCCCGCGCGGCGGGGCGGCCGGGGCCGGATCTTCGACCCGGAGGCGTACTCGCCGCCGCTCTCCTGGGCCGTCCAGGCGGCCTCGGCCGCCGCGCACGCGGCCCTCAAGGTGGCGCCCGGCATCCCGCACGAGGCCGTGCCCGGCGCCGCCGAGGCGGAGTGGGTCTCGGACGGCGGGGACGTGAAGGAGGCGGTGCTGTGGTTCGGCACCGAGCCCGGCCTGGTGCGCGCCACCCTCCTGCCCGGCCCCCGCTCCCTGCGCTCGCGCGGCCTGCCCGACCCGGCGGTGCGTCCCGTCGGGCGCTTCCTGTACGAGCCGGACGGCGCCGTCATCCGCGCCCACCTGGTCGCCGAGGTGGCCGCCGAGCTCGGCGGCGGACTGCTCGACGGGACCATCGCCTACGTCACGGCCGACGACCTGCGCCCGACGCCGTACGCCACCGCCTACGAGATCACCGACCGGCTGCCCTTCAACGTCAAGAAGCTGAAGGCCCTGCTGCGGGAGCGGGAGGTGGGGATCCTGACCGTGAAGAAGCGGGGCTCGGCGGTGGAGCCGGAGGAACTGCGCAGGAAGGTGAAGCCGCAGGGGCCGAACGCCGCGACGGTGTTCCTGACCCGGGTCGCGGGCGCGCCGACGATGCTCGTGGGGCATCCGGCGCAGCCGTAGAACCGCACGCGCCCGTCCCGGCGGCCCCCGTCACCGCAGCGACGCCCACAGCTCCGCCGCCTCCGGCTCGTCGGCCACCACCCGGTTGCGGTCCCACGGCGCCGGGACCACCGGCATGGTCAGCGTCCGCACCGCGTCCGCCGGCAGGCCCCGCAGGCTCTGCCCGAGGCCCACCAGCTCCGCCAGCGAGTCCAGGCCGGTGTCGGTCGTCAGGCTGCCGGTCACCGCGTCCGCGACCTCGTAGAGGCGGGCCGGGTCCGACAGCAGGCTGGTCGACGCGATCCGGTCCAGCAGCGCCCGCACCAGCTGGTGCTGCAGGCCTATGCGGCCCAGGTCGCTGCCGTCGCCGATGCCGTGCCGGGTGCGGGCCAGCGCCAGGGCCTGTTCGCCGCCGAGGTGGTGGGTGCCGGCCGGCAGGGTCAGATGGCTGTCCTCGTCGTCGATGTCCGCCCCGGTGGTGACGGTGACCCCGCCGAGCGCGTCCACCAGCCCGGCGAAACCGGCGAAGTCGAGCTCGACGTAGTGATCGACCCGGACGTCGGTCAGCGACTCGACGGTCTTCACCGCGCACACCGGACCGCCCACCGAGTACGCGGTGTTGAACATGACGCCGGACGCCTCGGCCGACTCGCCCCCCGACTCCAGCGGGCAGGACGGACGGGTGACCAGGGTGTCGCGCGGGATGCTGACCACGGTGGCCTCGGTGCGCCCGGTGTTCAGGTGCACCACCATCGCCGTGTCGGACCGGGCGCCGGCGCTGTCGCCGCCGCCGAGGGACTGGTTGGCGGCGCCGCTGCGCGAGTCCGAGCCCAGCACCAGGATGTTCAGCGCCGCCCCGGCCGGTGTCGCGGCGGACCCGGAGGCGGTGGGCGCCGGCCTCGCCGGGCGGTCGTCGCCGAGGGCGCCGTCGATGTCGACGCCGGTGATGTTGTCGTTCAGCCGCCAGTAGACCCAGCCCGCCCCGGCACCGCCGAGCGCCAGCACGACGGCGAGGGCGAGACCGGCGACCCGCAGCGCACCGGACCGCCGGTCCGCCCCTCCCCGGCCCCCGAGGCCCTCGGGGACCCCGCGCTCTCCGCCGCCTCCACCGCCGCTTCGGCTCTCGTCCTCGCTCCCCTGGCGCTCCGTCACGTGTCCCGTCACAGACAGGAACGTAAGTCCGAATTATTACCGGCGGGGATGCGAGCACCGCTTTCTTCGGAAAATCTCAGACTTCTCAGCCCAGTGTCACGCTGGGTGACGGATTGCCGCCGCTCCAGGAGCCGTTGAAACCGAAGGTGACCGAACTGTCGTTCGGGACGGTCCCGTTGTGGGACGCGGAGGTGCAGCGGACCGTTGCTCCGCTCCGGGCGCACTGCGCGTTCCAGGCCTGGGTGATCCGCCGGCCCGCGCCGTACGTCCACTCGGCCCGCCAGGAGGAGAGCGAGGCGCCCACGCAGGAGATGGTCACCTCGCCGGTGAAGCCGGTGTTCCGCGGGCCCGGACGGCGCGGCGGGACGGCGGGCCCGACGAGCGGCCCGACGTGCTGCACGCCCGGCGGGTGGAGCGGGGCTCCTCGGCGCGGTGGACCCGCGCGCGGGCACGGCCGACGGCTCCGGCGGGATCACGACCCCGAGGAGCCCGGACGACCCGCGCGCACCCGGGGGGATCATCACCCCGACGAACCCCGACGACCCGCGCGCACCCGGGGGGATCATCACCCCGACGAACCCCGACGACCCACCCACACCGGCGGGATCATCACCCCGAGAGGCCCCGACGACCCGCGCGCACCCCCGTCATCCCTCACCCACCGACTCGAACCGCCACCGGTGGACCGCCCGCGTGACCAGTTCGCCGTCCGGCTCCGGCAGTTCGGGCAGCTCGGCGTCGCCCGCCGCGTCCCACCAGGTGATGACGAGGACCCGGTCCTGCGGTGCGCGGAAGGTCTCGCGGCGCAGCGGGCCGGGCACGAGCCGCTGCTCGCGGGCCCAGGCGAGCAGGTCCGCCCCGCGCCCGGGCACCGCCCGCGCCTCCCACATCACTGCGACCGTCATGGGTACAGGTTCTCCTTGCTGACCTCGTGCACATGGTCGTGGCCGTGCCCCGGCACGTGCGGATCGGTCACCGGCAGCGACGAGTCCGCCGACAGGTCCCAGCCGGACGCCGGCCGGTCGCGCGCCACCAGCTCCGCGCCCAGCGCCGCGACCATCGCCCCGTTGTCGGTGCACAGCTTGGGCCGGGGCACTCGCAGCCGGATGCCGGCCGCCTCGCACCGCTCCTGGGCCAGCGCCCGCAGCCGGGAGTTGGCGGCGACACCGCCGCCGATCATCAGGTGGTCGACGCCCTCGTCCTTGCAGGCCCGTACGGCCTTCCGGGTGAGCACGTCCACGACCGCCTCCTGGAAGGACGCCGCCACGTCCCGCACCGGCACCTCCTCCCCGGCCGCCCGCCTGGCCTCGATCCAGCGGGCCACGGCCGTCTTCAGCCCCGAGAAGGAGAAGTCGTACGCCGGGTCGCGCGGGCCGGTCAGACCGCGCGGGAACGCGATCGCCTCCGGGTCGCCCTCGCGCGCGTAGCGGTCGATGACCGGGCCGCCGGGGAAGCCGAGGTTCAGCACCCGGGCGATCTTGTCGAAGGCCTCGCCGGCCGCGTCGTCGATGGTGGCGCCCATGGGCCGCACGTCGGAGGTGATGTCGGAGGAGAGCAGCAGCGAGGAGTGGCCGCCGGACACCAGCAGCGCCATCGTCGGCTCGGGCAGCGGCCCGTGCTCCAGCTGGTCGACGCAGATGTGCGAGGCGAGGTGGTTGACGCCGTACAGCGGCTTGCCGAGGGCGTACGCGTACGCCTTCGCCGCCGACACGCCGACCAGCAGCGCGCCCGCCAGCCCCGGACCGGCCGTCACCGCGATGCCGTCGAGGTCGCGCGCGCTCACCCCGGCGTCCTTCAGCGCCCGGTCGATGGTCGGGATCATCGCCTCCAGGTGCGCCCGGGAGGCGACCTCCGGCACCACGCCGCCGAAGCGGGCGTGCTCGTCGACGCTGGAGGCGACGGCGTCCGCCAGCAGGGTGGTGCCGTGCACGACGCCGACACCGGTCTCGTCGCAGGAGGTCTCGATCCCCAGGACCAGGGGTTCGTCAGCCATGTCGGATCTCGGTTCCTTGTACAGAGGTTGCTGGGTCGGTCAGGCGCATCACCAGGGCGTCCACGTTGCCGGGCTGGTAGTAGCCGCGCCGGACGCCGATGGCCTCGAAGCCGAAGCGTTCGTAGAGCTTCTGGGCGCGGACGTTGTCGACCCGGCATTCGAGCATCACCTCGGCGCACTCGAACGCGGTCGCCGCCCGCAGCAGTTCGGTCAGCAGCCGCCCGCCGAGACCGGTGCCCCAGTAGGCGCGGGCGACGGCGATCGTCTGGACGTCGGCGATGTCGCCGGCCGCGGCGAGCCCCGCGTACCCGGCGATCCGGTCGCCGTCCTGGGCGACGACGTACCGCCGGGTGGCCCCGGGGCCGCGCGCGTGGGCGAGTTCGGACCAGAACATGCCCCGCGACCAGGCGTCGTCGGGGAACAGCTCCCGCTCCAGCCCCAGTACGGGATCGATGTCCCACCAGCGCATCTCCCGCAGCACGGGCGTCACGGGCCCGGTCACCTCGGGGTGACCACCTTGTAGTTCCTGGGCACCTGGGCGTCCGGGCGGCGCAGGTACAGCGGCCGGGCGGGCGGCAGTTCCTCGCCCCGGTCCAGCCGCTCGGCGGCCAGCCGGGCGAGGGCGGCGGCGGACACGTGCTCCGGCTCGTGCGCGACCGGGAAGGCGTCCGGGTACAGCAGCGCGCCCGCGCCGACCGCGGGCAGGCCCGCGACCTGCTCGGCGATGTCGGCGGGACGGTCGACGGCCGGGTCGGTGAGGCGGGTGCGGGAGTCGGCGTAGCGCGCCCAGTAGACCTCCTTGCGCCGGGCGTCGGTCGCCACGACGAAGGGGCCCTCCATGTCGGCCGCACAGGCGAGGCCGTCCAGCGTGCACACGCCGTGCACGGGCACACCGAGGGCGAGCCCGAAGGTGTCGGCGGTCATCAGCCCGACGCGCAGCCCGGTGTACGGCCCCGGGCCGATCCCCACGACGATCCCGGTGACGGCGCCGAGTCTCAGCCCGGCCTCGGCCAGGACGCGGTCGACGGCCGGGAGCAGCAGTTCACCGTGCCGGCGGGCGTCCACCTGGCTCGTCGAGGCGATGACGTCCGTACCGTCGTGCAGGGCGACGGTCACGGCGGGGGTTGCGGTATCCAGAGCGAGCAAGAGCACGCAAACAGCCTACGGCTCCTCGTGACCGGCGGCTGACGCCGTGGCCCGCCCGGCCCGCGGCGGCCCCGACACGGCGCCCGGCGGCGCGCGCGACCACGCCGGCCGCTCCGCTGCGTACTGCTACCGTCACCTGAGGTAATCATCTGCCAGGACCGACAGGACTGACGACGCGGAGGTGGGCGCCGTGGCCAGCACCAGCGCCGGAATCGTGACCGGGCTGACGGCGGCCGCCCTCACGGCGGTCGCCTTCCTCGCCTACCAGGCGGCGGCGACCGTCCCGGCGGAGCTGGGCGCGTCGCCCGACGCCCCCGGCGCCTCCCCCGTCGTGACCGCGTCCAAGGCCCCCCGCGACAGCCGGAACCCCACCGCGCTGCCCGGCGGTTCCGGCACCGGCGAGCGGGTCGTGTACTCGCTCGACGACGACCGGGTGTGGCTGGTCGGCCCGCGGAACACGGTCCAGCGCACCTTCAGGGTCATGCCCAGCGCGGTCGACCCGGCGCCGGGCACCTACGCGGTGATGTCCCGCTCGGGCGCCACCACGGGCTCCGACGGCATCCCCGTCGAGCACGTCGTCCGCTTCACCAGCGTGGACGGCGTGGTCATCGGCTTCAGCGCGGCGACGGACAGCTCGGCCGCCCCGCCCGACCCGGCGGTGCGGACGGGGGGCATCCGGCAGACCCGCGAGGACGGGGACGCGATGTGGCAGTTCGCCACGATCGGCCAGAAGGTGGTCGTCATCCGCTGACCCGCCGCCGGCCGGACGTCCGCGCTACGCCGCCTCGCGGTGGTCCACGCGCCGGACGGGCGCCGGGGGCTCGGGGGCGCGCGGGGGCGTGGAGACGGCGTTCGCGGCGGCGCAGGACGCCAGCAGATCGCGCATGGACACCCCGGCGGGCGCGACGGGCCGTGGCTGCGGCGTGCGGTCCGTGGTCGACATGGACGCCTCCTGAGGGCCGGGGCGGAGGTGGGCGAGGGTAACTTAGGTACACCTAACTGCAGGCTGGCTACCATGTGACCACGTCCCGGACACCGGGCGCAACATCTTGCCGACGTCTTGTCGGAACCTCCGCCGAAAATCTCCGGCGGTCCGCCGCCCGGGCTTCGGCGCCGTCAGGCCGACAGCGACCCCAGGCCCACCGCCGCCCAGCGCTCCCCGACCCCGGTCAGCGTCACGTGCCGGACCTCGTCCGTGGTGTCCCCCACGGCCCGGTGGATGGTGACGTGCAGCCGGTCCTCGGTCAGCTCCTCGACCTTGCCCTCGCCCCACTCCACCACGACCACCGACTCCGGCAGCGAGACGTCGAGGTCGAGGTCCTCCATCTCGTCCAGCCCGCCGCCCAGGCGGTAGGCGTCGACGTGGACGAGCGGCGGCCCGTCCCCGAGGGACGGGTGCACGCGGGCGATGACGAACGTCGGCGAGGTGACCGCCCCGCGCACGCCGAGTCCCTCGCCGAGCCCCCGGGTCAGCGTGGTCTTTCCCGCGCCGAGCTCCCCGCTGAGCATGACGAGGTCTCCGGCGCGCAGCAGTTTGGCCAGCCGGCGGCCGAGGTCGCGCATCTGGTCGGGCGAGTGGACGGTCAGCTCGGTCTCAGCCGGGTTGTGCGGTGCCGCTGGTGCTTCCATAGCCACCCACGGTAGCCCCTGCCGGCACCGCGCCCACGCGAGTGAGCAGGTCGGCGAGCCGGTCGGTGACCACTTCCGGGTGCTCCAGCATCACCAGGTGCCCGGCGTCCGGCACCAGCACCAGTTCGGCGTCCGGCAGCAGATCGGCGATGGCCTCGCTGTGCTCGCTCGGCGTGACCAGGTCCTTGAGCCCGGCCAGCACCAGCACCGGCAGATCCGCGAAACAGGCGAGCGCCTCGGTCTTGTCGTGGTCGGTGAACGCCGGGTAGAACTCGGCGACCACGTCGATCGGGGTGCCCTCGATCATCCGCTCGGCGAACCGGGCGACGGCCGGGTCCACGTCCCGGGAGGCGAACGAGTACCGCTTGATGATCCCGGCGAACAGGTCCGCCGTGGCCCGCCGCCCCTTCTCCACCAGCTCCGCCTGCTGCCCCAGCGCCCGCAGCACGCCCGGCAGCACCCGCCGCACCGCGTTGACGCCCGCGACCGGCAGCCCGAAGTGGACCTCGCCGAGCTTGCCGGACGAGGTGCCGACCAGCGCGACGGCGACCACCCGCTCCCGGATCAGCTCCGGGTACTGCGCGGCCAGGGCCATCGTCGTCATCCCGCCCATGGAGTGCCCGACCAGCACCACCGGCCCCTCGGGCACGGCCGCGTCGATCACGGCCTTCAGGTCCCGGCCGAGCTGGTCGATGGTGACCGGCGCGCCCTCCTGGACCTGCGCCGCCCCGCGCCCGGACCGGCCGTGGCTGCGCTGGTCCCAGTGCACCGTGCGGACGACGCCGCGCAGTGCCGCCCGCTGGTAGTGCCAGGAGTCCTGGCTGAGGCAGTAGCCGTGGCTGAAGACGACGGTGACCGGCGCGGGCGCCTTGCGGCCGAACAGCCGGCGCCGCCGCGGCGACACGCCCTCCTCGGCCTCGACCTCGTCGACCTCGTCGACCTCGTAGTACAGCTCCGTGCCGTCGTCGGCGTACGCCCGTCCGGGTGTGCCGCGCAGCGCGCCGTACGGCCCCGCCGAGTCCAGGGCGAGCCGGGCCTTCCTGCGCATGCCCCGGCCGACGGTCATCCGCTCTATCGCGACGCCGGCGGCCGCGCCGGCGGCGAGCACTCCTATGGCGGCGCCGGCGACGCCGGTCACCCTGCGCCAGTTTCCGGCCACCCCCGTGGCGGAAGCGACGGCCGCGGCGGCGTCGACGACGACGCTCTCCGCACTGCTCTCGCTCACGTACCGCTCCTCTTCGCCGGATCGTCGTCGTGCGCCGGATCATCGTCGTTCGCCGGCGGGCCGGGTCGCTCGGCCGGGCCAGGTGGTGCGCCGGGGCCGCCGGCGTCCTCGGGCCGCCCGGCGCCGCGGGTGCTGCCGGGACGGTCCCCCGGGCGGGTTACCCGTCTGGTTCCCCGTTCACCTTTTCCTCGCGGGGTTGTTCCCGGCCGGCCTGTCCGCCTCGGCCGCCGCCCCGTGCCGTACCGGCTCCTCGCCGACGTAGACGCGCGGAACGCGCGTTCCGATCCGGGTCACGATCTCGTACGCGATGGTCCCCGCCGCCTGCGCCCAGTCCTCGGCGGTGGGCTCGCCCCGGTCGCCGGGTCCGAAGAGCACGGCCTCCGTCCCCGGCGCGGGCTCGTCGCCGCCCAGGTCGACGACGAACTGGTCCATCGCGATCCGTCCGGCGACGGTCCGCCACTTCCCGCCGATCAGCACCGGCCCGGTCCCCGAGGCGTGCCGCGGGACGCCGTCGGCGTAACCGAGCGGGACGAGGGCGAGGGTGGTCTCGCCGGGGGTGGTGTACCGGTGGCCGTAACTGACGCCGTGCCCCCCGGGCACCTGCTTGACCAGGGCCAGCGACGCCGACAGCGTCATCACCGGCCGCAGCCCGAAGTCGGCCGGGGTGCCGATCTCGGGGCTGGGCGAGATGCCGTAGAGCGCGATCCCCGTGCGGACGAGGTCGAAGTGGGACTCGGGGAGGGTGAGGGTGGCGGGCGAGTTGGCGATGTGCCGCACCTCGGGGCTGAGGCCCTCCCGTTCGGCGTACGCCACCATCTCCCGGAAACGGACCAGTTGCGCGGCGACGGACGGGTGCCCCGGCTCGTCGGCGCAGGCGAAGTGCGACCACAGGCCGGTGACCCGGACCAGGCCCTCGGCCTCCGCCCGCCCGGCCGCCGCGACGAGTGCGGCCCAGTCGCCCGGCTGGCAGCCGTTGCGCCCGAGGCCGGTGTCGGCCTTGAGCTGCACGCGCGCGGGCCGGCCCGCCCGCCGGGCGGCCTCGGTGACCTCGCGCAGCGCCCACATACCGCTCACCGAGACGTCGAGGTCCGCCTCGACGGGCGCCCCCCCCCGCCCCCCCCGGGGGGGGTCCGGGCCCGGCCGGAAATC
>NZ_JBHMCY010000003.1:115415-174669 GCF_042430725.1 Streptomyces cinereospinus
TCGAGGCCCGCCTCGACGCCCGCCCGCCAGGGCCCGCCGGGCGTCCACAGCCAGCACATGATCCGCACGTCCGCCGGGATCCCCTCGGCCCCCCGCAGCGCCAGGGCCTCCTCGGGCGTGGCGGTGCCCAGCCAGCCGGCCCCCGCCGCCACGGCCGCCCGGGCGCAGCGCAGCGCGCCGTGGCCGTACGCCTCGGACTTCACGACGGCCATCAGGGCGGCGCCGGGCGCGTGGGCGCGCAGGGTCCGGACGTTGGCGCGCAGCGCGGCCAGATCGATCTCGGCGCGAGCACGCAGCGGGGCGGTGCTCGGCAGCGGTGCAGTGGTACTCATCGCGCCCAGTGTCTCAGAGGGGTCGGACATCCCTTCGACACCGACCCCACCGGCCCCGGCACCGCACGCCCCCCGTGCACCGCTTCCCCCACGCACACCCGCCCGCTCGCCCGGCCCCTCCACGCTCCCGACCTGCCCCGACACCCGTACGCCCGTACGGGCGTTCGCCCGCACCCGGACGCCCGTACGCCGGTACGCACCCGGACGCCGGTACGCACCCTTCCCCGGCCGTCCCCCGCTCCTCAGCTCAACGGCCGCCAGGCACCCCCGTCACCCCCGCGCAACCCCCCGCCAGGCCCCCGGAATCGCCCCCGCCACGTCGAGCGCCCCCACCGGCGCCCCGTCCGCCGCGAACCGCCCGGCCAGCCCGTGCAGATACGCCCCCACGCTCCCCGCGTCCCGCGCCGACAGGCCCGCCGCCAGCAACGACCCCGCGAGCCCCGACAGCACGTCCCCGCTCCCGGCGGTGGCCAGCCAGCCCGTCCCGGTCGGGTTCACCCGCACGGCCGCCGCGCCCTCCGGGTCGGCCACCAGCGTGGTGGATCCCTTCAGCAGCACGGTCGCCCCGTACCGCTTCGCCAACTCCCGTACCGCCGCCAGGCGGCCCCCCTCGACCTGCTCCCGGCTCACCCCCAGCAACGCCGCCGCCTCCCCGGCGTGCGGGGTCAGCAACGTCGGCGCGCCGCGCCCCCGCACCACCCCGGCCTCCGCCAGCCGCAGCCCGTCCGCGTCCACCAGCACCGGCACGTCGGCCCGCAGCACCTCGGCCACCGTGCCCGCGTCGTCCCCGGCCCCCGGTCCCACGACCCAGGCCTGCACGCGTCCCGCCCGGCGGGGCCCCTGGTCCGACACCAGCGTCTCGGGGAACCGGGCGATCACCGCGTCCCCGGCCGGTCCCACGTACCGCACGGCCCCCGCCCCGCCCCGCAACGCTCCCGCGACCGCGAGCACGGCGGCCCCCGGATACCGGGCCGACCCGGCCGCGACGCCGACGACCCCGCGCCGGTACTTGTCGCTCTCGGCGGCCGGCACCGGCAGCAGCGCGGCCACGTCCGCGTGCTGCAGCGCCTCCACCTCGGCGTCGCCGTCCGGCGGCCGCAACCCGATGTCGACCAGCCGCACCGACCCGGCGTACTCCCGCGCGGGATCGACGAGCAGCCCCGGCTTGTGCGTCCCGAACGTCACGGTGAGGTCCGCCCGGACGGCGGCCCCCCGCACCTCGCCGGTGTCCGCGTCGACCCCGCTCGGCAGGTCCACGGCGACCACGGCGGCCCGCGCCCGGCCGGCGGCCTCCGCCAACGGCACGGCCTCGGCCCGCAGACCGCCCTTCCCGCCGATCCCCACGATCCCGTCGACGACCAGATCGGCCCGCTCGATCAGCTCCCGGGCCCCGGCCACGCCCACGACCCGGCCCCCCGCCCGGCGCAGCGCGCCGAGCCCGCCCTCGTGCGCCCGCTCCGGCGACAGCGGGACGGCCGTCACCCCGGCCCCCCGCCGGGCCAGCCGCGCCCCGGCATACAGCGCGTCGCCCCCGTTGTCCCCGCTCCCGACCAGCAGCACGACCCGGCTGCCGTACACCCGCCCCAGCAACTGGGCGCAGGCGGTGGCGAGTCCCGCCGCCGCCCGCTGCATCAGCGTCCCCTCCGGGAGCCGCGCCATCAGCTCCCGCTCAGCCGCCCGGACCGTCTCGACGTTGTACGCAGTACGCATACGCCCGAGTGTCCCGCACGCCACCGACACCCACCGGCACCGCCGGGCGTCCACCGGTCCCGTCGCACCCGTTGACGCGCGGTCCCCGTCGAGCGCCGTGCGGCTCGGCAGCGAGACGCGCGCACCGGGCGGTGGTGAGCAGGGCGGGGGCGGCGGTGGCCGCGGCGGGCTTGCGGCGGGCGGGGAGTGCGAGGAGTGCGGCTCCGCGTCCGATGGGGGTGGGTCCTCCGCTCGTCGGGGGCGAGCGAAGGCGGTCCGGTGCCGGTCCAGCGCCTGAACGTCACCGGCGCACCGCCCTACGGCATCCCCCTGCGCAACCGGGTCAGCCTTCCGCGATGACCACGGCCGACGCCACGCCCGCGTCATGGCTCAGCGACACATGCCACGACCGCACGCCCAACTCGGCCGCCCGCGCGGCCACCGTGCCCGTCACCCGCAGCCGTGGCCGCCCGCTGTCCTCGACCCAGACCTCGGCGTCGGTCCAGTGCAGACCGGCCGGAGCGCCGAGCGCCTTGGCGACCGCCTCCTTCGCGGCGAACCGGGCCGCCAGCGAGGCGATGCCCCGGCGCTCCCCGCTCGGCAGCAGCAACTCGCTGCGCAGGAAGAGCCGGTCCGCCAGCGCGGGCGTGCGCTCCAGCGACGCCCGGAACCGGTCGATCTCGGCCACGTCGATACCGACCCCGATGATGCTCATGCCGAGCACTCTAGGGCCTGTCGCCCGGCCTGCATGATCCGAACGACCGGCCCTGGGGTGCGAGGCCGGGCGCCGGGATGGAGGCGCTGGTTCCCTTGCGCACCGGCGCCCGGTGCGACGCGGGTGCCCGCCGGGCGGGAAGTGACGCCCGGTTTCACGCGTTCGGCGCACTGTGCCCCCAAGGGGATCACATCGCCCCGGCGGTGGACGCCCGAAGGGCCCGGTCGGTGACCGGGCCCTTCGGGTTCAGCGCCTGCCCTACCAGCGGTACCAGCGGCCGCGCCGGCCGCCTGTGCCGGCCGGCCGGACCACGAAGCCCAGCAGCCACAGCACGATCACGATGACGGCGATCCACCACAGCGCCTTCAGCGCGAAACCGGCGCCGAAAAGGACGAGCGCCAGCAGCAGAACGAGAAGAAGGGGAACCATATCTATCAACCTCCACTTCGGCGAGTTCCCCGCAATCGGGTGAACACGCAACCGAATTCGGCGGTCGACGCACGGTCGCCCGGCGTTCGGCGGTCGCCCGGCTTCCGCGTTTCCCCAGGCATCACCGGCGGCATCACCGTGCCGGCATCACCGCGCCGATCCGGGGAAAAAGGCCCTCACTCCACCGTCACGGACTTCGCCAGATTCCGCGGCTGGTCCACCTCGTTCCCGCGCGCGGTGGCCAACTCGCACGCGAACACCTGCAACGGCACCGCGGCCACCAGCGGTTGCAGCAGTGTCGGGGTCACCGGGATGCGCACGAGATGGTCCGCGTACGGCACCACCGCCTCGTCCCCCTCCTCCGCGATCACGACCGTCCGCGCGCCCCGGGCCCGGATCTCCTGGATGTTGGACACGATCTTGTCGTGGATCACGGACCGCCCGCGCGGCGAGGGCACCACGACCACCACCGGCAGGCCCTCCTCGACGAGCGCGATCGGCCCGTGCTTGAGCTCGCCCGCCGCGAAGCCCTCGGCGTGCATGTACGCCAATTCCTTGAGTTTCAGGGCGCCTTCGAGGGCGACGGGATACCCGACGTGCCGCCCCAGGAACAGCACCGTGTCCTGGTCGGCGAGCGAGCGGGCCAGTTCCCGTACCGGCTCCATGGTGTGGAGCACCTGCTCCACCGCACCGGAGATCCGCGACAGGTCCCGGATCACGTCCTGGATCTCGTCGCCCCATTTCGTGCCCCGTACCTGGCCCAGGTAGAGCGCGACGAGATAACAGGCCACCAACTGCGTCAGGAACGCCTTCGTGGACGCCACCGCCACCTCCGGCCCGGCGTGCGTGTACAGCACCGCGTCCGACTCGCGCGGAATCGTCGAGCCGTTGGTGTTGCAGATCGCCAGCACCCGGGAACCCTGCTCGCGGGCGTGCCGCAGCGCCATCAGGGTGTCCATGGTCTCGCCGGACTGGGAGATGGCGACGACGAGGGTCTGCGGGTCCAGGATCGGGTCCCGGTAGCGGAACTCGCTCGCCAGCTCCACCTCGCACGGGATCCGCGTCCAGTGCTCGATGGCGTACTTCGCGATCAGGCCCGCGTGGAACGCCGTACCGCACGCGACGATGACGACCTTGTCGACCTCGCGCAGCACCCCCGGAGGGATCCGCAGCTCGTCCAGGGTCAGCGAGCCGGACGCGTCGATGCGCCCCAGCAGCGTGTCGGCGACCGCCTTGGGCTGCTCGGCGATCTCCTTGAGCATGAAGGAGGCGTACCCGCCCTTCTCCGCGGCCGACGCGTCCCAGTCGACGTGGTACGAACGCACCTGCGCGGGGCGGCCGTCGAAGCCGGTCACCGTCACGCCGTCCCGGCGCAGCTCCACCACCTGGTCCTGGCCCAGCTCGACCGCCGACCGCGTGTGGGCGATGAACGCGGCGACGTCCGAGGCGAGGAAGGCCTCTCCCTCTCCGACCCCCACCACCAGCGGCGAGTTGCGCCGCGCCCCCACGACCAGGTCCGGCTCGTCCGCGTGCGCCGCGACCAGCGTGAACGCCCCCTCCAGCCGCCGGCACACCAGCCGCATCGCCTCCGCGAGGTCGGCGCAGGACGAGAACTCCTCGGCGAGCAGGTGGGCGACCACCTCGGTGTCGGTCTCGGAGGCCAGGTCGTGCCCGCGCTCGGCCAGCTCGGCCCGCAGGGACGCGAAGTTCTCGATGATGCCGTTGTGGACGACGGCGACCCGTCCGGCGTTGTCCAGGTGGGGATGCGCGTTCGCGTCCGTGGGACCGCCGTGCGTGGCCCACCGGGTGTGCCCGATACCCGTCGAACCGGTCGGCAGCGGCCGCTCCACCAGTTCCTTCTCCAGGTTGAGCAGCTTCCCGGCCTTCTTCGCCGCCGCCAGCCCGCCGTCCGCCAGCACGGCCACGCCCGCCGAGTCGTAACCCCGGTACTCCAGCCGCTTCAGCCCGGCCATCACGACTTCGAGCGCCGACTGCGACCCCACGTATCCCACAATTCCGCACATGACCGGCAGCCTACGGTCCGCCGACTGCCCGAAAAGGCTGACGCGTGCCCAAAATCGGAAATTCCCACGAGGGTACGAACGTACCGGCAGGGCCGCCGGGACACGTGCCGCCGGGTGCGGCGGGCCGCGTGACGGATCCCACCCCACCGTCCGTTCAGACTGCCGTAACAATGGACTGTGATCTCTCCGGTCTCCCCGATGCGGAGCGCCCACCGGCCCCGGCCGGAAGCGACTCCCTACGTCGACCTCACCCGCGCCGAGTGGAGCGCCCTGCGCGAGAAGACCCCCCTGCCGCTGACGGCGGAGGAGGTCGAGAGGCTGCGCGGCCTCGGCGACGTCATCGACCTCGACGAGGTGCGGGACATCTACCTGCCGCTCTCCCGCCTGCTCAACCTCTACGTGCGCGCCACCGACGGCCTGCGAGGCGCCCTCAACACCTTCCTGGGCGAACAGGGTTCCCAGTCCGGCACCCCGTTCGTGATAGGCGTCGCCGGTTCGGTGGCCGTGGGCAAGTCCACGGTCGCGCGCCTGCTCCAGGCCCTGCTCTCCCGCTGGCCCGAGCACCCGCGCGTGGAACTGGTGACCACGGACGGCTTCCTGCTGCCCACCCGGGAGCTGGAGGCCCGCGGCCTGATGTCGCGGAAAGGTTTCCCCGAGTCGTACGACCGCCGCGCCCTGACCCGCTTCGTCGCCGACATCAAGGCGGGCAAGGACGAGGTCACCGCCCCCGTCTACTCCCACCTCATCTACGACATCGTCCCCGGCGAACGGCTCGTCGTGCGCCGCCCCGACATCCTGATCGTCGAGGGCCTGAACGTCCTCCAGCCCGCCCTGCCCGGCAAGGACGGCCGCACCCGGGTCGGCCTCGCCGACTACTTCGACTTCAGCGTGTACGTCGACGCCCGCCCCGAGGACATCGAGCGCTGGTACCTCAACCGCTTCCGGAGACTGCGCGAGACCGCCTTCCAGAACCCGTCCTCGTACTTCCGCACGTACACGCAGGTCTCCGAGGAGGAGGCGCTCGACTACGCCCGCACCACCTGGCGCACGATCAACCGCCCCAACCTCATCGAGAACGTCGCCCCCACCCGGGGCCGGGCCGCTCTCATCCTCCGCAAGGGCCCCGACCACAAGGTGCAGCGCCTGAGCCTGCGCAAACTCTAGGTCCGGGCCGTACGGCGGGGGCGTGGCTGTTAGAAAGGCGTCATGCTGCATCTCCGGGTGATCACGCCGTCCGACAAGACCGACGCCGTGATCCGCGTCATCGAGGAAACCGTCGGCACCACCCATCTGTGCGTGCTGGCGGGCGCCGCCCGCGATCCGGCCGGGGACGTGGTGACCTGCGACGTGGCCCGCGAGGCGGGTGACGAACTGCTCAGCGGGCTGCAGCGGCTGGGCCTGGAGGACGACGGGGCGATCGCGGTCGAGAACGTCGACCTGTCGCTGTCGCACCGCGCCGTGCAGGCCGAGAAGGACGCTCCCGGCGAGGCCGCCGACGCGGTGCTGTGGGAGCACCTGACCGACGCGACGCACGAGGAGTCGGCCCTGTCGGTGACCTACCTCGCGTTCATCACGCTGGCCACGATGATCGCGGCCTGCGGTGTCGTCCTGGACAACGCGATCCTGATCGTGGGCGCGATGGCGGTCGGCCCGGAGTTCGGCCCGCTGGCCGGCATCTGCACCGCCGTGGTGCAGCGCCGGCCCCGGCTCGCGCTGCGCTCCCTGGTCGCACTGCTGGTGGGCTTCGCGGTGGCGATGGCGGTGACGGTGGCCTTCAGCCTCTTCATGGACGCCGTCGGGCTGTTCACGGAGGCGAAGCTGGAGGGCGACCGGCCGCAGACCGGGTTCGTCTACGCCCCCGACTGGTTCTCCTTCGTGGTGGCGGTCCTGGCGGGCGCCGCCGGCACGCTCTCGCTGACCTCCGCCAAGTCCGGCGCGCTGGTGGGCGTGGCCATCTCCGTCACGACCGTCCCGGCCGCCGCCAACGCGGCGGTCGCCCTCAGCTACGGCGACACCGGCCAGACCGTCGGCTCCACCGAACAGCTCCTGCTCAACCTGCTCGGCATCATCCTCGCCGGCACCCTCACCCTGCTGGCCCAGAAGTGGTTCTGGGCCGGACAGCGAGCGGGACGGAAACCAGCGGCGCACAGGAGCGCCGCGTAGGGCGAAGCCCCCAGGCGCCGGCCGGCCGCGCTCCTGAGGCCGACCACCCACGCCCCCGGAGGCCGACCGCGCCGTCCCCTCACAGGCCGACCGCGCGACACCCCACAGGGACCAGCCACGCGACGCCCCCAGGGACCAACCGCACGAAACCCCCCAGAGGCCACCACCGCGACACCCCACAGGCCCGAACCACACGACACCCCACAGGCCCGAACCACACGACACCCCACAGGCCCGAACCGCGCGAGGGGCCGCGGACACCCCGCGGCCCGCCCACGACGTCGACCGCCCGCCCCCGGCCGGGCGCTCAGCCCAGGGCCGACTTCACCGCGTCGGCCAGCCGCCCCGCCACCGACCGGGCCTGCTCGATGTCGGCCGCCTCGACCATCACCCGCACCAGCGGCTCGGTCCCGGAGGGCCGCAGCAGCACCCGCCCGGTGGCGCCGAGCTCCCGCTCCGCCTCCGCGACGGCGGCCGCCAGGTCCGCCGAGGTCCCCACTCGGGACTTGTCCACGTCCGGCACGTTGATCAGCACCTGCGGCAGCCGCTCCATCACACCGGCCAGCTCGCGCAGCGACCGGCCCGACCCGGCGACCCGCGCCGCGAGCAGCAGACCGGTGAGCGTGCCGTCGCCGGTCGTCGCGTGGTCGAGGATGATGACGTGCCCGGACTGCTCGCCACCGAGGGCGTAGCCGTGCTCCTTCATCTCCTCCAGCACGTACCGGTCGCCCACCGCCGTCTGGACCAGCCGGATCCCCTCGCGCTCCATGGCCAGCTTGAAGCCCAGGTTCGACATCACGGTCGCGACGACGGTGCCGGAGCGCAGTGCGGAACGCTCCCGCATCGCCAGCGCGAGCACGGCCAGGATCTGGTCGCCGTCCACCTCCTCGCCGGTGTGGTCCACGGCGAGGCACCGGTCCGCGTCACCGTCGTGCGCGATGCCGAAGTCGGCCCCGTGCTCGGCCACGGCGGACTTCAGCTGCTCCAGGTGGGTCGACCCGCACCCGTCGTTGATGTTCAGCCCGTCCGGCTCGGCCCCGATCGTGACGATCTCGGCCCCGGCCCGCGCGAAGGCCTCCGGCGACACCCGCGACGCGGCCCCGTGCGCCTCGTCGAGGACGATCTTCAGCCCGTCCAGCCGGTTCGGCAGCGCGTCGACGAGGTGGCCGACGTACTGGTCGAGCCCCTCCTGGTACTCCCGCACCCGCCCGACCCCGGCACCGGTCGGCCGCTCCCAGGGCTCACCGCGCCGGTGCTCCTCGTACACGGACTCGATCCGGTCCTCGAGGTCGTCCGGCAGCTTGTGCCCGCCGCGCGCGAAGAACTTGACGCCGTTGTCCGGCATGGCGTTGTGGCTGGCGGAGAGCATCACGCCGAGGTCGGCGCCGAGCGCGCCGGTGAGATACGCCACCGCCGGGGTCGGCAGCACGCCCACGCGCAGGACGTCCACGCCCGCGCTGGCGAGACCGGCGACCACCGCGGCCTCCAGGAACTCCCCGGACGCGCGCGGGTCACGCCCGACCACCGCCGTCGGCCGGTGGCCGGCGAAGGTACCCGCCTCGGCCAGTACATGGGCCGCCGCGACGGACAGGCCGAGCGCCATCTCGGCCGTCAGATCCGCGTTGGCGACACCGCGCACGCCGTCCGTGCCGAAGAGTCGTCCCACTTGTCCTCCTGAAGAAACGTTGATTCGGGTAGCTGCGCGGGTGCGGCCCGAGCACGCGGCTCCCGTGTCCCAGACATGCGCTGCCTGGCCATCCCATCCGATCACACAAGACTTTGAGCGTCTTGTGCCGTTATACGCCTGTGTCTGTGATAAACGAACGCCCCGGCGGCACAGTGGCGTGCCGTCGGGGCGTTCGGAGTACAGCCCGCGATTAGCGCTTGCTGTACTGCGGAGCCTTGCGGGCCTTCTTCAGACCGGCCTTCTTGCGCTCGACCGCACGGTCGTCGCGGCGCAGGAAGCCCGCCTTCTTCAGCGGACCGCGGTTGTTGTCGACGTCCGCCTCGTTCAGCGCACGGGCGACACCGAGACGGAGCGCACCGGCCTGACCGGAGACACCGCCACCGGCGATGCGGGCGATGACGTCGTAGCGGCCCTCGAGCTCGAGCACCTTGAAGGGCTCGTTGACCTCCTGCTGGTGCACCTTGTTCGGGAAGTAGTCCTCAAGGGTGCGACCGTTGATCTTCCACTTGCCGGAGCCCGGGACGATCCGGACGCGGGCGATGGCGTTCTTGCGACGGCCCAGGCCGGCGGCCGGCTGCGGGTCGCCGAAGCGGGAGGCCATGGACTCCGAGGTGTACTCGCCCTCGACGGGGACCTCGGACTCGGTGGTGTAGCTGTCGATGTCAAGCTCTTCGAGCGGCTGCTCGGCAGTGGTCTCGGCCACGATTCTCCTCAGATTCTCTACGGTCTTAGGGGGTGGCCGGACTTACTGCGCGACCTGGGTGATCTCGAACGGAACCGGCTGCTGGGCAGCGTGGGGGTGGTTCTCGCCGCGGTAGACCTTCAGCTTCGTGAGCATCTGACGGCCCAGGGTGTTCTTGGGGAGCATGCCCTTGACGGCCTTCTCGATGGCCTTCTCGGGGTTCTTGTCGAGCAGCTCGTCGTAGCGGACGGAGCGCAGACCACCCGGGTAGCCGGAGTGGCGGTACGCCATCTTCTGCGTCCGCTTGTTGCCGGACAGGTGCACCTTGTCGGCGTTGATGACGATGACGAAGTCACCAGCGTCGACGTGCGGCGCGTAGATCGGCTTGTGCTTGCCCCGGAGAAGGGTGGCGGCAGTGGTGGCGAGACGGCCCAGGACAACGTCCTGAGCGTCGATGACGTGCCACTGGCGCGTCACGTCGCCGGGCTTGGGGCTGTACGTACGCACGGTTCGTAGCCTTCGCTTCGAGTGAATGGTCCTAGACAAGGTCACCGAAACGATCACGACAGCCCTGACCGCACAGCGGTGACGCAAACCGCGTGCTGGTCGCTGGTCATCGGCCCGGTGGACCGGTGTAAGGGCCCGTCCCGTGAGAATGAGCAAGCCAATACACAACGAACAGGCAGGATACCCGCGGCGTGTGCACGCGGTCAAAACGGGTGCGCCGCGACCCGGGCAGCCTGCCGCGCGCCCCATTTCACGGCCTGCCGCCGCCCCTCCCCCCGGAGCCCGCCCGCCCGCGGCACATGGTCACGGCCGCCGCACAGAACGCGAGCGCCCGCCGCCCCCTCCCGCGCACCCGCGCGGAGCAGCACCGCACCACGACCAGCAGCAGAAGGTCGTACGACGGTCCCGCCGCCCGCGGCCCCGAGAGCAGCGTGCCGGCCGCGATCTCGACGAGCAGCCCCCTCGGGCCGCCCGCGCCCCTTCGTACCAACCACCCACAGATGCCGTATTTGCCCGTGCTCATGAGCGAACGCTAGGGCTTCCAGGGCTCGTTGAGACGGACCAGCACACCCTCGGCCCGTCTAAACTGCGCCTCATGAGCTATGGGCAGGGGGGACCCCAGTCCCAGTGGGATCCCTGGAAACCGCATTCGCAGCAGCCCTGGAACAGCGGCGGCACCGACCAGACGCCGGACTGGGCCGCGCTCGCCGAGGCCTCCGAGGCGCGCAACAAGCGGCGCAGGCTGCTGTTCATCGGCGGCGGCGCGCTCGCGACCGTGGCGGTGGGCACCGCCGTCGCGGTGGCCGTCGTCTCCGCGAACGGCAACAGCCAGGCGTCGAACAACCCGACCTCCCAGCTGCCCGCGACCGCCGGCATCCCGAGCGAGTCCGCCCCGCCGGCCCCGTCCTTCGCGCCGACCAGCGCCCCGCCGCCGCTGGACCCGAAGGACTTCGTCGCCAGCAAGGCCAAGGACACCGCCCCGCTCAGCGCCACCGGCCTCTTCCCCGGCACCCAGCTGACCATGGGCGAGACGGTCTACAGGAAGGGCCCGACGGCCGACACCAGCAGCTGCGCCACGGCCGCCGCGGGCACGCTCCCCGGGGTGCTCACCGCCAACGGCTGCACCCGGATGCTGCGCGTCACCTACACCAAGGACGGCATGGCCGTGACGGTCGGCGTGGCCGTCTTCGACACCGAGGCGCAGGCCGCCAGGGCCAAGCAGCAGGCCGACAGCAAGAGCATCGTGGAGTCCCTGTCCGGCGGCGGCGTCCAGGCCTTCTGCAACGCCGCCGTCTGCCGTTCCACCACCAACTCCTACGGCCGCTACGCCTACTTCACCCTGGCCGGCTTCACCAACGGCAACGACGTGACCACCAAGGACACGGCCGTCTTCGCCATCGGCGACGACCTGGCGGAGTTCGCCTTCCGCCAGATCCGCCGCCGCGGCGAGGCCCAGGCATCGGCCGCGGCGAACGAGTAGCCGGCACCAGGGGGTGCTGCGAGAGTCCCGCACAGCACCCGCGGCGCCCGGCACGCCCTCTCGCCGCACCGGCCGAAGGCCCAAGTACGTCCCGTACGAGGGCTTTGTCCGGCACGCCGAGAGCACGCACCGGACACCGCGGGCACCGCACAGGACCGTCGAAACACCCCCTAGCAGCACCCCGCGGCACCCGGCAGCGACCGCTTGTTCCGCGCCTCCTTGTTGCGCGCCGCCAGCTGGTCGTCCGCCGGGTAGCCGACCTCCTCCAGCGTCAGCCCGTGCGGCCGTACGACATGCACCGCCGAGTCCCGTACGCCCGCCGCGAGCACCTTCCCCGGCCAGTCCGGCGGGCGGTGCCCGTCGCCCACGAACAGCAGCGCCCCGATCAGCGAGCGCACCATGTTGTGGCAGAAGGCGTCGGCCCGCACGGTCGCGGTGATGATCCCGTCGCCGCCGCGGACGAGGCTCAGCTCCTGCAAGGTGCGGATGGTGGTGGCGCCCTCCCGCTTCTTGCAGTAGGCGGCGAAGTCGTGCTCCCCCAGCAGCCCCCGCGCCGCCTCGTTCATCGCGTCGACGTCCAGCGGCCAGTCGTGCCAGAGGACGTGGCCCCGCAGCAGCGGGTCGACCCCGCCGGGGTTGTCGGTGACGCGGTAGGCGTACCGGCGCCAGACGGCCGAGAACCGGGCGTCGAAACCGGCCGGAGCCTCCCGCAGGGCCCACACCCGCACGTCCCTGGGCAGCCGCCCGGCCAGCCGCTTCAGCAGCTTGCCCGCCTGCTCCGCCCACACCTCGCGCGGCAGGTCGACATGCGCCACCTGCCCCCGGGCGTGCACGCCCGCGTCGGTCCGCCCGGCCACGGTCAGCTCGTACGTCGTGTCCCGCGACCGCGTCACCGTCCGCAGGGCGTCCTCGATCTCCCCCTGCACGGTCCGCCGCCCGCCGGCCTGCTTGGCCCACCCGGAGAACTCACTGCCGTCGTAGGACAGGTCAAGACGGACACGGACGTACCCGGGCTCTGCTTCGTCACTCACCCAGAGATCCTCTCAGCAACACACAGGCGGGCCCGCCCCCCGGAAGGGAACGGGCCCGCCCACGCCCCGAGGGGCGCGGGAACTGCGCGACGGGCCACGAAGCCGCACCCGCCGACGAAACAGTCCCCGGCGGAACGCTTACGCGTCCTTGGACTCCTCGGCCGGAGCCTCCGCAGCCTCGGACTCCTCGGCCTTGGTCTCCTCGGCCTTGGTCTCCTCGGCCTTGGCCTCCTCGGACTCCTTGACCGCACGCTTGGTGGCGGCCTCGGCCTCACCCGTGGCCTGCTGCGCGACCGTCAGCGCCTCGACCAGCTCGATGACAGCCATGGGCGCGTTGTCGCCACGGCGGTTGCCGATCTTGGTGATGCGGGTGTAGCCACCCGGACGGTTCTCGTAGCGCGGGCCGATCTCGGTGAAGAGCGTGTGGACGACGCCCTTGTCCGTGATGACCTGGAGCACCTGACGGCGGTTGTGAAGGTCGCCCTTCTTCGCCTTGGTGATCAGACGCTCGGCGTACGGGCGCAGGCGGCGGGCCTTCGCCTCGGTCGTCGTGATCTTGCCGTGCTCGAAGAGCGACTTCGCGAGGTTCGCGAGGAGCAGCTTCTCGTGCGCGGCGCTGCCGCCCAGACGGGCACCCTTGGTGGGCTTCGGCATGGTTCTTCTCCTGTGTGTCTGCCCCGGCCGTACCAGGTACCGGGGTCAGTATCCGAGCGGGCGGTCGCCCGTCGGAGATCCGGTCACTTCTCGGCGCCGGAAAACCCGCGCCCCGAGGAGCGCGGGGAACTGCGCGGCCGGCCCCGAGGGGCCGGCAGCCGGATCAGTACTGCTCGGTCTCCACGAAACCGGCGTCAGCGTCGTCATCGGCACCGAACGCGTCGGCCGCAGCGGTCGGGTCGAATCCGGGCGGGCTGTCCTTCAGGGCCAGGCCCATGCCGGCCAGCTTCGCCTTGACCTCGTCGATCGACTTCGCGCCGAAGTTGCGGATGTCGAGCAGGTCGGCCTCGGAGCGGGCGACGAGCTCACCCACGGAGTGGATGCCCTCACGCTTGAGGCAGTTGTACGACCGAACGGTGAGCTCCAGCTCCTCGATCGGCAGCGCCAGGTCGGCGGCGAGCGCGGCGTCCGTCGGGGACGGACCCATGTCGATGCCCTCGGCGTCGATGTTCAGCTCACGGGCCAGGCCGAACAGCTCGACCAGGGTCTTGCCGGCGGAGGCCATGGCGTCACGCGGACGCATCGCCTGCTTGGTCTCGACGTCGACGATCAGCTTGTCGAAGTCGGTGCGCTGCTCGACACGGGTGGCCTCGACCTTGTACGTGACCTTGAGCACCGGCGAGTAGATGGAGTCGACCGGGATCCGGCCGATCTCCTGGCCCACCTGCTTGTTCTGCACGGCGGAGACGTAACCGCGACCGCGCTCGACGGTCAGCTCCATCTCCAGCTTGCCCTTGCCGTTGAGCGTGGCGAGGACCAGGTCGGGGTTGTGCACCTCGACACCGGCCGGGGGCGCGATGTCGGCGGCGGTGACCAGACCCGGGCCCTGCTTGCGCAGGTACATCACGACCGGCTCGTCGTGCTCCGAGGAGACGACCAGCTGCTTGATGTTGAGGATCAGGTCGGTGACGTCCTCCTTGACGCCCGGCACGGTGGTGAACTCGTGCAGGACGCCGTCGATGCGGATGCTGGTGACGGCGGCACCGGGGATCGACGACAGGAGGGTACGGCGGAGAGAGTTGCCGAGGGTGTAGCCGAAGCCCGGCTCCAGCGGCTCGATCACGAACCGGGAGCGGAACTCGTCGACGACCTCTTCGGTCAACGAGGGACGCTGAGCGATCAGCATGTGTGGATCAGATCCTTCAGTCGTGGGCGCCCGCTATATGACGCCCGACCAGACCGCGCCGCTTGCACGACACGGGTACTGCAAGGGTACGGGCGGTACGGCCCGAGAGGGCCGTACCGCCCGGACAACCCTGGCGAGGCGAGGTCAGACGCGACGACGCTTCGGCGGGCGGCAGCCGTTGTGCGGGGTCGGGGTGACGTCCTGGATGGAGCCGACCTCGAGGCCCGTGGCCTGCAGGGAGCGGATCGCGGTCTCACGACCGGAGCCCGGGCCCTTGACGAACACGTCGACCTTGCGCATGCCGTGCTCCTGGGCGCGGCGGGCGGCCGACTCGGCGGCCATCTGCGCGGCGAACGGCGTGGACTTCCGGGAGCCCTTGAAGCCGACGTGGCCGGCGGAGGCCCAGGAGATCACGTTGCCGGACGGGTCCGTGATCGAGACGATCGTGTTGTTGAACGTGCTCTTGATGTGCGCGTGGCCGTGAGCGACGTTCTTCTTTTCCTTGCGGCGCACCTTCTTGGCAGCGCCCTGACGTCCCTTGGGGGGCATCTCTAACTCCTACGGAGGTGGTCGGTCCTACAGCGAAGACCGTGGACGGTGGTCCGCTGCGGACTACTTCTTGCCCGGCTTCTTCTTGCCGGCGATGGCGCGACGCGGGCCCTTGCGGGTACGGGCGTTCGTGCTGGTGCGCTGACCGCGGACGGGCAGACCACGACGGTGACGGAGACCCTGGTAGGTACCGATCTCGACCTTGCGGCGGATGTCGGCCTGGATCTCGCGACGGAGGTCACCCTCGGTCTTGATGTTGTTGTCGACGTACTCGCGGATCGCGACCAGCTGCTCTTCGCTGAGGTCACGGACGCGGGTGTTCGGGTCGATACCCGTGGCAGCCAGCGTCTGCTGCGAAAGAGTCCGGCCGATGCCGAACACGTACGTGAGGGCGATCTCCACGCGCTTTTCGCGCGGGATGTCGACACCGGAAACGCGTGCCATTCAATGGCTCCTGGTGATCTTCGGAGGTCTTCCACAGGACACGTTCCCAGCCGCCGTATCAGGTACGGACTGGGTCCCCGGCCTCCGACCGGGGGTGTCGAGCCGCCGTACGGCTCGGGCCCTGCGTATGAACAATTCAGCTCGCGTCGCGCGAAACTCTGCGATAGCGGTGCAGAGGGAGTGGTACTGCGATCAGCCCTGGCGCTGCTTGTGGCGCGGGTTCTCGCAGATGACCATGACCCGGCCGTGACGGCGGATCACCCTGCACTTGTCGCAGATCTTCTTGACGCTCGGCTTGACCTTCATGGGGTGAGGTTCTCCGGGTCAGTGCCACCACCCCGGCGGGACCGGGGTGCGGGCAAGATCTACTTGTACCGGTAGACGATCCGGCCACGCGTCAGGTCGTACGGAGACAGCTCCACCACGACCCGGTCGTCAGGGAGGATGCGGATGTAGTGCATGCGCATCTTGCCGCTGATGTGTGCCAGGACCTGGTGGCCGTTCTGGAGCTCGACCTTGAACATGGCGTTCGGCAGAGACTCGACGACAGTGCCCTCGATCTCGATGGCACCTTGCTTCTTGGCCACGCTTCGCCCTTCGAATCGACTACCTTGATCGACTCAGTGCGAGCGCATGCAGACATGCGGGTGCACGAGAGCCGACGAGTCAGTCTACGTCAGCGCACCCGGAAACACGAATCGAGGCAGTCTGCCCCACTCCGGAGATCATCATGCGAGCGGGTCCGGGGCCGCCGTCACGCCGTGCTCCGCCAGCTTCGCCCGGCCCCCGTCCAAAGCCGTCAGGACCAGGGGCCCCTGCTCGGTCAGGGCGACGGAGTGCTCCCAGTGGGACGACCAGGTGCCGTCCGTGGTGATGACGGTCCAGTCGTCCCGGAGGACCTCGGTCTTCGGGGTGCCCAGGGAGACCATCGGCTCGATGGCCAGGCAGAAGCCGGGGACCAGCTTGGGGCCCTTGCCCCGGCGGCGGTCGACGTAGTTCAGCAGGTGCGGGTCCATGTGCATCTCGGTGCCGATGCCGTGGCCGCCGTAGTCCTCGATGATGCCGTAGCGCCCGCCGCCGGGCTTCGGCTGGCGGCGGATGTACGTCTCGACGGCCCGGGAGATGTCGACGAGCCGGTTGCCCTGCTTCATGGCCGCGATGCCGGCCCACATCGACTCCTCGGTCACCCGGGAGAGTTCGAGCAGCTCCGGGGCGTGACCGGAGCCCACGAAGGCCGTGTAGGCCGCGTCGCCGTGCCAGCCGTCGACGATCGCGCCGCAGTCGACGGAGATGATGTCGCCGTCCTTCAGGACGACGTCCTCGGACGGGATGCCGTGGACCACGACCTCGTTCACCGAGGTGCAGATGGTCGCCGGGAACCCGCCGTACCCCAGGAAGTTCGACTTCGCCCCGTGCTCCGCGAGCACCTTGCGCGCGACCTCGTCCAGATCCTTCGTGCTGGCCCCGGGCACCGCGGCCACCCGCGTCGCCGCGTGGACGGCGGCGACGACCAACCCGGCCTCACGCATCCTGGCGATCTGCTCGGGACTCTTGATCTGCACCATGGGCACGACGGCCTTTCTCGGACCGGGAAGGGACGGACTGGTTCCACGATAAGGGGCTGCCGCACCGGCCCACCCCACACGCGACGGCCGCGGTCCCTTGAGCGGGGACCGCGGCCGTCGACGACGTACGAACGACTACTGCGCGTCGTCCTCGCGCTTGAGCGCCTCCAGCGCGCGGCCCGTGACCTCACCGACCGCACCCATCGCGGAGATGGTCACGACCAGCCCCTGCGCCTTGTAGTAGTCGATGATCGGCTCGGTCTGCGTGTGGTAGACCTCCAGCCGCTTGCGCACGGTCCCCTCGGAGTCGTCGTCACGCTGGTACAGCTCCCCGCCGCAGACGTCGCAGACGCCCTCCTGCTTCGGCGCGCCGTACGTCACGTGGAACACGTGCGCGGAGTCCTTGCGGCAGACACGCCGGCCGGCGATCCGCTTGACGACCTCGTCCTCGGGGGCCTCCAGGTCCAGCACGGCGTCCAGCTGGATGCCCTCGGTCCTGAGCAGCTCGTCCAGCGCCTCGGCCTGCGAGACGTTGCGCGGGAAGCCGTCCAGCAGGAACCCGTTCTCGGCGTCCGGCTGCTCCATGCGGTCCTTCGCCATGGCGATGGTGACCTCGTCCGGCACCAGGTTGCCGGCGTCCATGTAGGACTTGGCCAGCTTGCCGAGTTCCGTCTGCCGACTGATGTTGGCGCGGAACAGGTCGCCCGTGGAGATGTGCGGGATCGACAGCTTCTCGGCAAGGCGTGTGGCCTGCGTACCCTTACCGGCACCCGGCGGCCCGACGAGGACGATTCGCATCAGCGGAGGAACCCTTCGTAATTGCGCTGCTGGAGCTGGCTCTCGATCTGCTTCACCGTTTCGAGACCGACACCCACGATGATCAGGATGCTGGTCCCGCCGAACGGGAAGTTCTGGTTTGCCCCGAAACCAACCAACGCCATTGTCGGAACGAGAGCGATCAGACCCAGATACAGCGAACCCGGCCAGGTGATCCGGTTGAGTACGTAGCTCAGGTACTCAGCGGTCGGTCGGCCAGCCCGGATGCCCGGGATGAAGCCACCATACTTCTTCATGTTGTCGGCGACTTCCTCGGGGTTGAAGGAGATCGCCACGTAGAAGAACGCGAAGAAAACAATGAGCAAGAAGTACAGAGTGATGTAAATCGGGTGATCACCCTGGACGAGGTGGGCCTCGATCCAGGTCTTCCAGCCCGATGTGCCGCTGGAGAACTGGGCGATCAGCGCAGGGATGTAGAGCAGCGACGAGGCGAAGATGACAGGAATCACACCCGCCTGGTTCACCTTGAGCGGGATGTACGTGGACGTACCGCCGTAGGCGCGGCGGCCGATCATGCGCTTGGCGTACTGCACCGGGATGCGGCGCTGGGCCTGCTCGACGAAGACCACCAGGCCGACCATGAACAGACCGACGAGGATGACCGTGCCGAACTCGATCCAGCCGTCGGCCAGGGTGCCCTGCTGCTTGATCGCCCACAGGGCGGACGGGAAGGTGGCGGCGATCGAGATGAACATCAGGATCGACATGCCGTTGCCGATGCCGCGGTCGGTGATGAGCTCGCCGAGCCACATCACGACGGCCGTACCGGCGGTCATCACGATGACCATGGTGACGGTGACGAAGATCGACTGGTCCGGGACGATCTGGCCGGCGACCGGGCAGCCGGAGAACAGGGCGCCGCTGCGGGCGGTGGCGACGAGGCCGGTGCCCTGGAGGATGGCGAGCGCCACGGTCAGGTAGCGGGTGTACTGCGTGATCTTCGCCGTACCGGCCTGGCCCTCCTTCTTGAGGGCTTCGAGGCGGGGGATCACCACCGTCAGAAGTTGCAGGATGATGCTCGCGGTGATGTACGGCATGATGCCGAGTGCGAAGATCGTGATCTGGAGCAGGGCGCCGCCGCTGAACATGTTGACCAGACCGAACAGACCCTGGTTGCCCTTGGCTACGTCGATACAGGTCTGGACGTTCTGGTAGTCGACGCCCGGAATCGGGACATGCGTCCCGACCCGGTACACCACGATGATGCCGAGCGTGAAGAGCAGCTTCTTGCGCAGGTCGGGCGTCTTGAACGCCCGGGCGAACGCGGTGAGCACGGTGCCTCCTGCGACCCCCGCGCATCTGCGTCAAGGGTGACGGTCTTGAGGTTCCAATAGAACAACGACATGGGTAACGGCCAACTGCCGCCCAGAGTGCCCGAGGTGCGGCAGCTGTGAAAGTTGGCAGTGCAGGCCACCTTACCCGCGGGACTGCCGCCCTAGGAACGACCAACCGGGGATACCCCATTTGTGGGGTATCCCCGGTCGGGATCGCTCAAGTCATCGAGACGCCTGAAGGGTCAGACCAACTCGGTGACGGTACCGCCGGCGGCGGTGATCTTCTCCTTGGCGGCGCCGGAGACGGCGTCGACCGTCACCTGCAACGCCACGGAGATCTCGCCCTGGCCGAGGACCTTGACGAGGCTGTTCTTGCGAACGGCGCCCTTGGCCACCAGACCCTCGACGGTGACCTCGCCACCCTCGGGGTACAGCGCGGCCAGCTTGTCGAGGTTCACGACCTGGTACTCGGTCTTGAACGGGTTCTTGAAGCCCTTCAGCTTCGGGAGACGCATGTGGAGCGGCATCTGGCCACCCTCGAAGCGCTCCGGAACCTGGTAGCGGGCCTTCGTGCCCTTGGTACCACGACCGGCCGTCTTACCCTTGGACGCCTCGCCACGACCCACACGGGTCTTGGCGGTCTTGGCGCCCGGGGCGGGACGGAGGTTGTGGATCTTCAGCGGGTTGTTCTCCGCCATGATCAGTCGACCTCCTCGACCGTCACGAGGTGGCGGACGGTGTGCACCATGCCGCGGAACTCGGGGCGGTCCTCCTTGACGACCACGGTGTTGATCCCCTTGAGACCAAGCGACCGAAGGGTGTCACGGTGGTTCTGCTTGCTGCCGATGTAGGACTTGACCTGCGTGATCTTGAGCTGCGCCATGATTACGCACCCGCCCCGGCACGCGCACGCAGCAGGGCCGCGGGGGCGACGTCCTCCAGCGGCAGACCGCGGCGGGCCGCGATCTCCTCGGGACGCTGCAGGCCCTTGAGGGCCTCCACGGTCGCGTGCACGATGTTGATCGCGTTGTCGGAGCCGAGCGACTTCGACAGCACGTCGTGGATACCGGCGCACTCCAGCACGGCACGCACGGGACCACCGGCGATCACACCGGTACCCGGCGAGGCCGGCTTGAGGAGGACGACACCGGCCGCCTTCTCACCCTGGATGGGGTGGGGGATGGTGCCCTGGATCCGGGGGACCTTGAAGAAGTGCTTCTTGGCCTCCTCAACGCCCTTGGCGATGGCGGCCGGCACCTCCTTGGCCTTGCCGTAACCGACACCCACGGTGCCGTCACCGTCGCCCACCACGACCAGCGCGGTGAAGCTGAAGCGACGACCACCCTTCACAACCTTGGCAACGCGGTTGATCGCGACGACGCGCTCGACGTACGCGGTCTTCTCGGCGGCAGCAGCGCCGCCGTCACGGCCCTTCCGGTCCCGCCGCTCGCCGCCACCGGCACCGCCACCGCGGCGCTGGGGTCCAGCCATTGGAATTACCTCTCTCTGTTTCCGCTAGCTACGGCAGGCTCAGAACTTGAGCCCGGCTTCGCGGGCGGCGTCCGCCAGGGCGGCGATGCGCCCGGCGTACTGGTTGCCACCTCGGTCGAACACGACGGCCTCGACACCGGCGGCCTTGGCGCGCTCGGCGACCAGGGCACCGACCTGCTTGGCCTGCGAGGACTTGTCGCCCTCGCCACCACGGACCGAGGCGTCCAGGGTGGACGCCGACGCCAGGGTGTGGCCCTTGAGGTCGTCGATCACCTGCGCCACGATGTGGCGGTTGGAGCGGGTCACGACCAGACGGGGACGCTCGGCCGTACCCGAGATCCGCTTGCGGATCCGGATGTGACGGCGCTTGATCGCGGCGCGCTTGTAGGCGTCGCCCTTGAGGATCTTCTGCCCGTATGCCATGGCTTACTTACCCGCCTTTCCGACCTTGCGGCGGATGACTTCGCCCTCGTACTTGACGCCCTTGGCCTTGTACGGGTCGGGCTTGCGCAGCTTGCGGATGTTGGCCGCAACCTCGCCGACCTTCTGCTTGTCGATGCCCTCGACCGAGAAACGGGTCGGGGTCTCCACCTTGAAGCTGATCCCCTCGGGGGCCTCGACCGTGATCGGGTGGCTGTAGCCGAGCGCGAACTCCAGGTTCGTGCCCTTGGCGGTCACTCGGTAACCGACACCGCTGATCTCGAGCTTCTTCACGTAACCCTGGGTCACGCCGGTGATCATGTTCGCCACCAGCGTGCGGGACAGGCCGTGCAGGGCCTTGTTCTGACGCTCGTCGTTCGGGCGGGTGACGTTCAGGACGCCGTCCTCACCCTTGACGATCTCGATCGGCGCGGCGACGGTGTGGGTCAGCTCGCCCTTGGGGCCCTTGACCTTGACCGTGCGGCCGTCGATGGTGACGTCCACGCCGGCGGGAACCGCGATGGGGAGCTTGCCGATGCGCGACATAGCTGTTTCCTCCGTTCCCTTCCGTTACCAGACGTAGGCGAGAACTTCTCCGCCTACGCCCTTCTTGCCGGCCTGCTTGTCGGTGAGGAGCCCGTGCGACGTGGAGATGATCGCCACGCCGAGGCCGCCGAGCACCTTCGGCAGGTTGGTGGACTTCGCGTACACCCGGAGACCGGGCTTGGAGATCCGCTTGATGCCCGCGATGGAGCGCTCACGGTTGGGGCCGAACTTCAGCTCCAGGACGAGGTTCTTGCCGACCTCGGCGTCCTCGACGCGCCAGCCCGTGATGAAGCCCTCCTGCTGGAGGATCTCCGCGATGTGAGACTTGATCTTCGAGTGCGGCATCGCCACGGTGTCGTGGTACGCCGAGTTCGCGTTCCGCAGACGCGTAAGCATGTCTGCGATCGGATCAGTCATGGTCATGAATTGGCCTTCGGCCTCTCTCGCCGGGGTTTCCCGATGCGCCATCCCTCTCCCCGATCCGAGACGGGACGGGTGCGGCGCGGTGGACCTACGGCGTAGTAAGCAAACATGTGCAGGCGCTGCCTGCGTGCGTACGGGCGGCAGGCGCCCAACCCCACAAGCCTAAGGCATGCGGAGCAGGACCCCTGCCGACCCAGATGCTTACCGAGAGCTTCAGGAATCCCCTCTTACGGGGATTACCAGGAGCTCTTGGTCACGCCCGGCAGCTCGCCACGGTGAGCCATCTCACGAAGGCACACGCGGCACAGGCCGAACTTGCGGTACACGGAGTGCGGACGGCCGCAGCGCTGGCAGCGGGTGTACGCGCGCACACCGAACTTGGGCTTGCGAGCAGCCTTGGCAATCAGAGCCTTCTTCGCCATCTCGCTCACGCCTCCTTGAACGGGAAGCCGAGGTGACGAAGGAGCGCGCGGCCCTCAGCGTCGTTGGTCGCCGTGGTGACCACGGTGATGTCCATACCCCGGACGCGGTCGATCTTGTCCTGGTCGATCTCGTGGAACATGACCTGCTCCGTGAGACCGAAGGTGTAGTTGCCACGGCCGTCGAACTGCTTGGGGGACAGGCCGCGGAAGTCGCGGATGCGCGGCAGCGCGAGCGACAGGGTGCGGTCCAGGAACTCCCACATGCGGTCGCCACGGAGCGTGACGTGGGCACCGATCGGCTGGCCCTCACGCAGCTTGAACTGCGCGATGGACTTGCGGGCCTTGGTGACGGCCGGCTTCTGACCGGTGATCGTGGTGAGGTCGCGGATGGCGCCCTCGATCAGCTTGGAGTCGCGGGCGGCGTCGCCCACACCCATGTTGACCACGATCTTGACGAGGCCGGGTACCTGCATGACGTTCTCGTACGAGAACTCCTCGCGCAGCTTCCCCGCGATCTCCTCGCGGTACTTCGTCTTCAGACGCGGAGTGGTGGTGGTCGCCATCAGATGTCCTCACCCGTCCGCTTGGCAACGCGGATCTTGTTGCCCTCGTCGTCGAAGCGGTAACCGACGCGGGTCACGACCTTGTTGCCGTCCTTCTCCACGACCAGCTGGACGTTGGAGACGTGGATCGGCGCCTCGGTGGTGACGATGCCGCCGGCCTGCGAACCGCGAGCCGTCGGACCGGCCTTGGTGTGCTTCTTGACCCGGTTGACACCCTCGACCAGGACGCGCTCCTCGCGCGGGAAAGCGGCAATGACCTTGCCCTGCTTGCCCTTGTCCTTGCCGGTGATGACCTGGACCAGGTCGCCCTTCTTGATCTTCATGCTTACAGCACCTCCGGCGCGAGCGAGATGATCTTCATGAACTTCTTCTCGCGCAGCTCACGGCCGACCGGGCCGAAGATACGGGTGCCGCGAGGGTCGCCGTCGTTCTTCAGAATGACGGCGGCGTTCTCGTCGAAGCGGATGTACGAGCCGTCCGGACGGCGGCGCTCCTTGACGGTGCGAACGATGACCGCCTTGACGACGTCACCCTTCTTCACGTTGCCACCGGGGATCGCGTCCTTGACGGTGGCGACGATGACGTCACCGATACCCGCGTAGCGGCGACCGGAGCCACCGAGCACACGGATGCAAAGGATTTCCTTCGCACCAGTGTTGTCGGCGACGCGCAGTCGCGACTCCTGCTGGATCACGTCTATCTCCTGTGTGTCTGCCGGTTCCCGGCAGGGGCCTCAGTGACGAGCGCCCCTGCCGAGCCTGGCGGAACTGACCTGCGGGGTTTGCCCCGCAGGAATACCTTGCTTAAGGAACTCCCCTACGGGGAATTACTTGGCCTTCTCGAGGATCTCGACGACGCGCCAGCGCTTCGTCGCGGACAGCGGCCGGGTCTCCATGAGGAGGACGCGGTCGCCGACACCCGCGGCGTTCTGCTCGTCGTGCGCCTTGAGCTTGTTGGTACGGCGGATGACCTTGCCGTACAGCGCGTGCTTGACGCGGTCCTCGACGGCGACGACGACGGTCTTGTCCATCTTGTCGCTGACGACGTAACCCTCACGGGTCTTGCGGAAGCCGCGCGCCTCGGTGTTCTGCTCAGTCACGTTGTTCTCGCTCATGCGTTCTCCACCGTTTCGATGCCCAGCTCGCGCTCGCGCATCAGGGTGTAGATCCGCGCGATGTCCTTACGGACGGCCTTCAGCCGGCCGTGGTTCTCGAGCTGACCCGTCGCCGCCTGGAAGCGGAGGTTGAACAGCTCTTCCTTGGCCTCGCGGAGCTTCGCCAGAAGCTCCTCGTTGCCCAGCTCGCGCAGCTCGGACGCCTTGGTACCGGCCGACATCACGCTTCACCTGCCTCGCGCTTGACGATCCGGCACTTCATCGGCAGCTTGTGGGCGGCACGAGTCAGCGCCTCACGGGCGATCTTCTCGTTGGGGTACGACAGCTCGAACATCACGCGTCCGGGCTTGACGTTGGCGACCCACCACTCCGGGGAACCCTTACCGGAACCCATGCGGGTCTCGGCCGGCTTCTTCGTGAGCGGACGGTCCGGGTAGATGTTGATCCAGACCTTGCCGCCACGCTTGATGTGACGGGTCATGGCGATACGAGCCGCCTCGATCTGGCGGTTCGTGACGTACGCCGGGGTCAGCGCCTGGATTCCGTACTCGCCGAACGCAACCTGCGTGCCACCCTTGGACATACCGTTGCGCTTCGGGTGGTGCTGCTTGCGGTGCTTGACCCTACGGGGGATCAGCATGGGTCAGCTCTCCTTTCCAGCAGCGCTGGGCTCGGCGGCCGGTGCCGCGGGCGCCTCGGCCGTCTGGGCCTCGGCCGCCGCGGCGGACTGCTGCGGCTTGCGGCCGCGCCGCTCGCCACCGCGGCCACCACGGGCCGGGCGGTCGGCGCCACCACGGGCCGGGCGGTTGCCGGCGCGGGCGGCGGCGTTCTCGGCGCGGACCTCGGCGATGTTCTTGACGTCGCCCTTGTAGATCCAGACCTTCACACCGATGCGGCCGAAGGTCGTCTTGGCCTCGAAGAAGCCGTAGTCGACGTTGGCGCGCAGCGTGTGCAGGGGCACACGGCCCTCGCGGTAGAACTCCGAGCGGGACATCTCGGCGCCGCCGAGACGGCCACCGCACTGGATCTTGATGCCCTTGGCGCCCGCCTTCATCGCCGACTGCATGCTCTTGCGCATGGCGCGGCGGAAGGAGACGCGGGAGGACAGCTGCTCGGCGACGGCCTGGGCCACCAGCTGAGCGTCCGTCTCCGGGTTCTTGACCTCGAGGATGTTCAGCTGGACCTGCTTGCCGGTCAGCTTCTCCAGGTCACCGCGGATGCGGTCGGCCTCGGCGCCGCGGCGGCCGATGACGATGCCCGGGCGAGCGGTGTGGATGTCCACGCGGACGCGGTCACGGGTGCGCTCGATCTCGACCTTGGAGATGCCGGCGCGCTCCATGCCGGACGTCATCATCCGACGGATGGCGACGTCTTCCTTGACGTAGTCCTTGTACAGCTTGTCGGCGTACCACCGGGACTTGAAGTCCGTGGTGACACCGAGCCGGAACCCGTGCGGGTTTACCTTCTGGCCCATTACCGGGTTCCTTCCTTGCTGCTGACGACCACGGTGATGTGGCTGGTCCGCTTGCGGATCCGGTAGGCACGGCCCTGGGCGCGCGGCCGGAACCGCTTCAGGGTCGGGCCCTCGTCGACGTAGGCCTCGGAGATGAAGAGGCTGTCGGCGTCGGTGTGGTCGTAGTTGTGCGCGGCGTTGGCGATGGCGCTGTCGAGCACCTTGCCGACCGGCACGGAGGCTGCCTGCGGAGCGAATCGCAGAACAGCCTGGGCCTCCGTGGCGTTCATGCCACGGATGAGGTCCACCACGCGGCGGGCCTTCATGGGCGTGACGCGGATGTACCGCGCCTGGGCCCTGGCTTCCATGGTTGTCCCTTCAGTTACTTACGTGTCTGAATGCGATCCGCTGCTAGCGGCGCTTCGACTTCCGGTCGTCCTTGACGTGACCCCGGAAGGTGCGCGTCGGCGAGAACTCGCCGAGCTTGTGGCCGACCATCGACTCGGTGACGAACACCGGGATGTGGGTCTTGCCGTTGTGCACCGCGAGCGTGTGGCCGAGCATGGCCGGCACGATCATCGAGCGACGGGACCAGGTCTTGATGACGTTCTTGGTGCCGGCTTCGTTCTGGGCGTCCACCTTCTTCATCAGGTGGTCGTCGACGAAGGGCCCCTTCTTCAAGCTACGAGGCATCTCAACCCGTCCTTAGCGCTTCTTGTTCGTCTTGCGGCGGCGGACGATGTACTTGTTCGACGCCTTCTTGGGCGAACGAGTACGGCCTTCCTTCTTGCCCCACGGGGAGACCGGGTGGCGGCCACCGGAGGTACGGCCCTCACCACCACCGTGCGGGTGGTCGACCGGGTTCATGACCACACCACGCACGGTCGGGCGAACGCCCAGCCAGCGCTTGCGGCCGGCCTTGCCCCAGTTGATGTTCGACTGCTCGGCGTTGCCGACCTCGCCGACGGTGGCGCGGCAGCGCACGTCGACCAGGCGGATCTCTCCGGACGGCATGCGCAGGTGGGCCATCGAGCCCTCCTTCGCGAGCAGCTGCACGGAGGCACCGGCGGAGCGGGCGAACTTGGCACCGCCACCGGGACGGAGCTCGATCGCGTGGATCGTGGTACCGACCGGGATGTTGCGGAGGGCCAGGTTGTTGCCCGGCTTGATGTCGGCCCCGGGACCGTTCTCGATGCGGTCGCCCTGCGACAGGCCGCGCGGCGCGAGGATGTAGCGCTTCTCGCCGTCGGCGTAGTGCAGCAGCGCGATGCGCGCGGTGCGGTTGGGGTCGTACTCGATGTGCGCGACCTTCGCCGGCACGCCGTCCTTGTCGTGCCGACGGAAGTCGATCACGCGGTAGGCGCGCTTGTGTCCGCCACCCTGGTGGCGAACGGTCACACGACCGGCGTTGTTACGGCCGCCCTTGCTGTGCAGCGGGCGGACCAGCGACTTCTCCGGCGTGGACCGCGTGACCTCGACGAAGTCGGCGACGCTGGCGCCACGACGGCCCGGCGTAGTCGGCTTGTACTTGCGGATTCCCATTTCTCAGTCCTCGTCCGATATCGGACGATCCGGACCGCCCTCAGGCGGTCGGACCGCCGAAGATGTCGATACGGTCGCCCTCGGCGAGGGTCACGATCGCGCGCTTGGTGGCGGCACGCTGGCCGAAGCCCGTACGGGTCCGCTTGCGCTTGCCCTGGCGGTTGATCGTGTTCACGCCGGTGACCTTGACCGAGAAGACCGCCTGGACGGCCTGCTTGATCTGGGTCTTGTTGGCGTTCGGGGCCACGATGAACGTGTACTTGCCCTCGTCGAGAAGCGCGTAGCTCTTCTCGGACACGACCGGCTTGAGCAGGACGTCACGGGGGTCCGTGAAGGCCTTGCTCGCCGGGGTGACGACGGTGTTCTTGCCCTCGGCCTCGTGGCGGCGCGCCTTGGCGACGCGGGCGGCCTTGGCGGCCTTGGCGGCCTTCGAGGCAATGGCGGGGTGACGGATAGCCATCAGGCCTCGCTCCCTTCGGTGTCATCGGCCTTCGGGCCCGACACGAAGGACTCGAAAGCGGCCTGGGTGAAGACCACGTCGTCCGAGACGAGAACGTCGTACGTGTTCAGCTGGCCCGGCTCCAGGATGTGGACCTGGGGCAGGTTGCGGGCGGACAGCCACGCGGCCTCGTCGGCGCGGTCGACGACCAGGAGCAGGTTCTTGCGCTCCGAGATCTTGCCGAACAGCGTCCTGGCGGCCTTCGTCGACGGGTTCTCGCCCTCGACGACGCCGGAGACGACGTGGATGCGGTTGTGGCGGGCCCGGTCGGTGAGGGCGTGCCGCAGGGCGGCGGCCTTCATCTTCTTCGGGGTCCGCTGCGAGTAGTCGCGCGGCACGGGACCGTGCACGACGCCACCACCGGCGAACTGCGGCGCGCGGGTCGAACCCTGGCGGGCGCGACCGGTGCCCTTCTGGCGGTACGGCTTCTTGCCGCCGCCGCGGACCTCGCCACGGGTCTTGGTCTTGTGCGTGCCCTGGCGGGCAGCGGCCAGCTGCGCGACGACGACCTGGTGGATCAGCGGAACGCTGACCTTCTCAACGCCGAAGATCTCCGCGGGGAGCTCGACGGAACCGGCCTTGTCGCCTGCCGGCGAAAGGATGTCAACAGTGCTCATCGGTTACCTCAGGCCCCCTTGGCCGCGGTGCGGACCAGGACGAGGCCGCCGTTCGGACCGGGAACCGCGCCCTTGATGAGCAGCAGACCCTTCTCCGCGTCAACGGCGTGGACGGTCAGGTTCTGGGTGGTGACCCGCTCGTTGCCCATGCGACCCGCCATGCGGAGGCCCTTGAACACGCGGCCCGGGGTGGCGCAGCCACCGATGGAACCGGGGGAGCGGTGCTTGCGCTGGGTGCCGTGGCCGGCGCCGAGACCACCGAAGTTGTGGCGCTTCATGACACCGGCGAAGCCCTTGCCCTTGCTCTTGCCGGTCACGTCGACCTTGACGCCGGCCTCGAACACCTCGGCGGTGATCTCCTGGCCCAGCGTGTACTCGGAGGCGTCCGCGGTGCGGATCTCGACGAGGTGGCGACGGGGGGTGACGTCGGCCTTGGCGAAGTGGCCCTTCAGGGGCTTGTTCACCTTGCGCGGGTCGATCTCGCCGAAGGCGATCTGGACGGACTCGTAGCCGTCGACGTCGTTCGTGCGGACCTGGGTGACGACGTTCGGGCCGGCCTTGACGACGGTGACCGGGACGACGCGGTTGTTCTCGTCCCACACCTGCGTCATACCGAGCTTCTCGCCCAGGATGCCCTTGATCTGCTTGGTCATCTTCAGATCACCGCCCTCAGAGCTTGATCTCGATGTCGACACCGGCCGGGAGGTCGAGTCGCATCAGAGAGTCAACGGTCTTGGGGGTCGGGTCGAGGATGTCGATCAGGCGCTTGTGCGTGCGCATCTCGAAGTGCTCGCGCGAGTCCTTGTACTTGTGCGGCGACTTGATGACGCAGTACACGTTCTTCTCAGTGGGCAGCGGCACCGGGCCCGCGACCGACGCACCAGTGCGGGTCACCGTCTCGACGATCTTCTTCGCCGAGGAGTCGATGACCTCGTGGTCGTAGGCCTTGAGCCGGATGCGGATCTTCTGTCCCGCCATGGCTGCTTCGTAGTCCTGTCTCTCTACAGCTCTGGAGCCCGGCATTCCGCCCCCTTCTCCGACCCACGCGGTCGGGCGTGTCGCACTCCCGCTGACACAGATGCCCCGTGTTCGAACATCCCTGCGGGATTGACACGGCCCTGCCGGAACCGTGAACCGGGGACGAGAGGCCCACCGGGCGCCTGGCCGGTGCCGCGCCCACGCTTCCCGGAAGATTCCCGTACGTCCGCCCCTGATCAGGGGCGACGAGTACTGTGGGACTCGCTTCCGGTCCTCCCGGCGGGAGGCGCGCAGCATCAACACTCGACCGAGCAACTCGGACAGTCTGCCATATGGGGCAGGGCGGGCGCCAATCGAGCCGGAGAGAATACCCCGGGGGTGACGCAGGTCAAACGCGGGCGCCTCCGGACGCGCCGCCCGGCACGGCCGGCGCGCTCCCCGTTCCCGCGCGGGAAGGGGGAGCGCGTCAGCCGGACGCTACTCGGGCCGCGCCAGGACCTCCGTCCCGGCCCGCGCCGCCCGGGGCCCGCCGCCCGGCCCCCCGGCCAGCAGGTCGAGGGCGTGGCGGAGCAGCGTGCTGGAGGTGTGCGCGGTGTAGGGGAAGTAGACGACCTCGACGCCGACTTCGGAGAACTCCGCCTCCAGCCGCGTCCAGACGCCCGTGCCGGCCCAGTCGTCCCCCTTGAAGATCACGTCGAAGCCGACGCTCCGCCAGATCTCGATCTTGTCGTCGACGGTGGCGACGAAGGTCTCGTCCACGTAGCGGACGCTGCGGACGATCTCCAGCCGCTCGGCCAGCGGCACGACGGGCGGCCTGCCCTTCAGCCGCTCCACCAGGTCGTCGGCGCAGACGCCCGCGACCAGGCGGTCGCAGTGCCCCCGGGCCCGGCGCAGGATGTTGAGGTGGCCGACGTGGAACAGGTCGAAGACCCCGGGCGCGTAGCCGAGCCGCTCCCCCATCACAGGCCCTGTGCCGACCGCGGGCCGGCGGCCGCGGTGACGTCGACCGGCGCCGACTGCGGCGAGGTGTTCTCCCCGTCGGTGACGGCGATCGTGTACCGGTGCCGGGAGCCGGGGGTGACGGGGTCCGCGTACGTCATGTCGGGGCGGTCCCAGGAGGTGGAGGCCTGCTTCCGGGCCGCCACGCGGACGCCGTCCCGGTAGATCAGGTACGTCAGCTCCGCGTCGTCGCGGTCCCAGGCGGCCCGCCAGGTCAGGGTGGTCCGGCGCGGGCCCGAGTCCGCTGCCCGGAGGCGGGGCGGGTCCTCCGGGGCCCCGGTGTCCGGGCCGGCCGCGAAGCGCGTCAGGCTCTGCTGCGGCCGGTCGTTGACCGTGGTGAACTCGCCGCCGGCCCAGAGCGTCCCCTCGGCCATCACCAGCGCGCGGGGGCCGTTCTGCTCGCCGGTCCCCCCGTTGGTGTCGGGGAACCAGTGCAGGAGGCGTCCGTCGCCGGCCGAGTTGGCCAGGAAGTGCTGGCGGTCGTGGTGTTCGGGGAAGCCGCCGGGCGTACGGCTGCAGTCGTGCGCGTGCGACCCGCTGTAGAGGACACCGCCGTGCACGACCACGGCCTGGGTGGCGCCCAGGCAGTAGTCCTTCCAGACCATCTCGCCGCCGGACAGCCGGCCGGCGAGCCGGCCGTCGAAGATGCCCGTCCCGCGGCCCTCGGCGCCGACGTAGAAGTGCGTGTCGTCGCGGGCGATCGACCGCACCGACGAGCGCCTGGGCAGCCAGCCCGGGTACGAGGTCACGGTGGCGCCGGTGGACGGGTGGAGGGCGACCAGGGCGTGCTGCTCGGCCCCGTTGACCTCGTTGAACTCGCCGCCGACGAGGAGCTTGCCGTGTTCGGGCGCGGCCTTCAGGGCCCGGACCGGGGCGTCGATGTCCGCGGCGAACGGCAGCAGCGCGCCGTCGGGGCGGAAGGCGGCGACGCGGGCCCTGGCCTTGCCGTCGGCCAGCATGAAGTCGCCCCCCAGGTACACCGCGCCGTCCGTCGTCTCGATGGCCCGGACGAACGACGACATGGCGGGCCGGAAGTCGCTGCGCAGCGAGCAGTCGGCCGTGTTCAGAGCCGCCGCACTGGCCACCGGCGTGCCGGCGGCCGTGGTGAACGAGCCGCCCGCGTAGAGCACCGCGCCGTCGCGGGACGCCTTCAGCGCCCGCACGGTGTCGCCGCCGCCGGCGAAGGACGGGGCGCACGGCAGCAGGGCGCCGCTGCGGGCGTCGAACGCGGCGAAGTTCTCGCGGGCGACCTCGTTCTCGCCCGGCTGCGCGCCGGGCGGGCGGACGCTGTCGAACGTGCCGCCGACGTACACGACACCGCGCGCGTACTCGACCGTCCAGACGATGCCGTCCGTCTGCCATGTCGCCGACGGGTCCGCGGTCAGGGTCTCGTCGCCGCCGGCCGCCCGGGCGGGGGCGGTCATGAGCGTGGCGGCCGCGAGCAGGACCGCGGCGCAGACGGTCGTGGCGTGCCTCGTCGTGCGTTTTCTCAGGCGCATGGAACATCCCGGATGGCAGGAGGTGTGGGTGGTGAGGGGGAAGAAGGTGCGGCGGTTTCGGCCCTGCGACGGCCCTATGAGGCGCGTTCGCGCAGCACACCGACGAGCTCACGCACTCCCAGCGGGGCACGAAATCGCCACAAACCTATACCGAATGCACACAATCCCCCGGTGATTGCGACGGTAAGTCCGACGGTCGTGTCACCTGCCAGCAGCCGGGCGGCGAGCAGCGGGGGCACCGTCAGGCACAGTCCCGTGGCGGTCGCCAGCAGGTAGCCCTCGTCGACGAACGTGAAGCCCGGGTGCCGCCGCACCAGCGCGGCCGAGACGAGGTTCTCGACGACGATCGCCGCCGCCCAGGACAGCGCCGCTCCCATGACGCCCAGCCGGGGAACGGCCAGCACGCCGACCGTCAGCTGCACGGCGAACGCGGCCCCGGTGACCGCCAGGTGCCAGGAGCTGCGGCCGGCCATGAGCAGCACCGTCTGGGCGTTGCCGACCCCGACGTTGGCCGCGGAGGCGACGCAGAGCACGACCAGCGCGTCCGCGCCCTGCTCGAACTCCGGCCCGAACAGGGACAGCACGGTGCCGGGGAAGCTCGACAGGAGGGCGAGCAGCGGCCAGGAGAACAGCACGATCCAGCGCGTCGAGACCCGGTGCAGCCGGCAGGCCTGGGCGGGGTCGCCCACGGCGAGCAGGCGGCTGATCTCCGGCGCGACGGCCAGCCGGACGGCGAGCTGGATCAGCGTCGCCGCGACGACGACCCGGCCGACGGCCGTGTAGATGCCCGCCTCCTCGCTCGTCGCCAGGCCCGACAGCAGGACGACGCCCACCCACACCGCGCCGATGTCGAAGACCGACGAGACGGCCCGGGGCGCGGCGAACGCCCAGAAGCCCGGCCCGGCGGCGGCCCCGGCGGGCCCCGGCGGACGGCCGCCCTGCGGCGGTGCCGTCGTACGGCGGCACCGCCGCAGGGCGGCCCAGGCGACGACGGCGCCGGCCAGGGTGGGGACCAGCCAGGCGGCGGCCAGGCCGAGCACGCCCGGCGCCAGCAGCGCGACGGGGACGGCGATCAGGACGCGCAGGACCGGCTTGCCGATCTGCTCGACCCCGACGAACGGGACCACGGTGCCGTACCCCTGGGTGGCGCCCAGCAGGATCAGGGTGACCGAGGCCAGGGGAAGGAACAGGGCGAACAGCCGGACCAGGGTGACCGCGTCGCCGGGGGGAAGGTCCGGCAGCAGCGCGGTGGCCGTCCGGGGCGACAGGAACAGCAGCGCGGCCGCCGCGGTGCTCACCGCCGCCCCGGGGAGCACCGCGCTGCGCAGCAGCGCCCCCACCCGGCGGCCGCCGCTGGTGGCCAGGTCCCGGGAGACGAAGCGCACCAGCCCGGTGTCGGCGCCGAGCTTGCAGGTGTTGCCGAGGATGGTGAAGACGGCGACACCGGTGAACACCGCCCCCGCCCCGGAGGCCCCGAGGGCGCGGGTGACCAGGGCGACGAGGGCGTAGCCGAAGACGGCGTTGACCGTCGAGCCGAGGAAGCCCCACCAGCCGCCCCGGGCGGTGGCGGCGATCCCGCACCGGGCGGCCGGGCCGCCGGTGACGGGCACGGCCGTGCCGGAGGCGCTCACCGGGAGACGCTGAGTCTGTCGTCGTGCGCGGGCGCGGGCAGCTCCCCGACCAGGTCGCCGACCCGTGTGGAGGGTGCCGCGGCCGGCTCTTGCCGCCGCAGCCGGCGGCGCCGGACGGCGTCCGCGGCGCGGCGGAGCGGACCGCGGCGGGCGCCGCTGTCGAGCACCGCGCCCAGGAGGTGCCCGCCCGAGCAGTCGATCAGCTCCCGCACCCGTCTGAGGTCGTCGCGCCGGGACCGGTCCAGCCGGCCCGCCACGAGGACACCGTCCACGCGCTGGGCCACCGCGAGGGCGTCGGTGTGCGCCAGCAGCGGCCGGGTGACGAACAGCACCGGCCTGCCGGACCCGGCGTACGGCAGGGCGCGCGTCACCACGGGGGCCGCCGGTCCGTCGGCACCGCCGGGGCCGCGGCCGTCCGGGAGGAGCACGAACCGCCCGGCCGTGCCCGCGTCGACGACCGCGCCGCCCTCGGGGGCACCGGCCGGCAGGGCGGCACCGGCGGGCAGCGGCAGCCGCGCCGGCAGGCCGGAGGCGCTCGCGGTGGCGTCCACCAGCAGTACCTCGTCGCCGGACTCGGCGAACGCGGCGGCGAGGTTCACCGCGGCGGCTTCGGCGTCGCGGTCCTCCTTGGGCGCCACGACCAGCAGTGTGCCGGGGGCGGTGGCGCCGGCGGCGGTGCCGGAAGCGGTGCGGCCCTCGGCGGCGCGCAGCCGGAAGGCGAGGGTCCGGTAGGCCTCCGCGCGGCTGCCGCCGGCCCGGCCGACCACCAGCAGGTCGGCGTCGTCCGCGTCCGGGCCCGGGAGGATGCCCAGCACCGGGGCGCCCAGCGCGGCCTGGACCTCGCCGACCGAGCGGGCCCGCGGCTCCAGGGCGGAGCGCAGCCAGGCGAGCAGCAGGCCGAGCAGGAGACCGCCGGCCAGGCCCAGGCCCAGCAGCCAGGCGGGGCCGGGGCCGGAGGGCCGCGCCGGCGGCTCGGCCCGGCGCACGACGTCCCCGCCGCTGGTGTCGTAGGACCTGAGGTCCGAGGCCCGCTTCTGCAGCGCGCCGACCTGGTCCCGCAGGGCGGCCGCCGACGCGGCGTCGTCGGACTTCGCGTCGATCCGCCGGGTCAGCAGGGCGATCTGCTGTTCCAGACCGCTCGTCATCCGCCGCACCATGGCCCTGGTGCGGTCCTGCCGGTCGGCGAGGTAGGCCTCCGCGAACGCGTTGGTCACCCGGGCGGCCCGCTTCGCGCTGCCCGCCGTGTACTCGAACCTGAGCACCTGGGTGTCCGGGGGGTTGGTGACGCGCAGGTCCGCCTGGAGCGCGGCGGCCTTCGACGGCCGGCCGAGGGCCCGCGCCGCGCGGGCCGCGACGGTGGCGCTGAGCGCGATCTGCCGTTCCGTGCCCATGCTGACCTGGTTGTCGGCCGCCACGCCGAAGGTGCTGAACGGGTCCGTCCGGGAGCGGACGAGCACCTCGCCGGCGGAGCGGTAGCTGCCCGCGCTCAGCAGCACCAGCAGCGCGCCGCCGAGCAGCCCCAGGACCAGGCCCGTCGCGATGGTCGCGCGGTACCTGAGCAGCCGGCGCAGCTGGTCGCGGAGCTGGTCCGGTTCGTCGTACCGGTCGTCGTGGCTGGCGGGGCTGGTCACGGAGCCTCCTGGGTCAGGGGGTGGGAGCGTGGCCCGCCCTGGCGGGCGGCCGCGCCGGTGACCGGGCCGGGGACGGCCGGGCGACGGCGCGCGTGGTGAGGAAGAGCGGAACCGCGAGGAGCAGCAGCAGGGGTCCGACGACCGCCATGAGGCTGCCGCGCAGGAGCACCAGCTGGTAGAAGGCGACGGCGGGGACCAGGAGGGCGGCCAGCGTGCCGGGCCCGCCGCGCAGCCGTGCCCGCAGGCCGTCCACGCGGCGTCCGGCCGCGCCCAGCAGGCAGAAGACGGCGACCACGCACGGGGCGCCGCCCCACAGGTAGGCCTCGATCCACAGCGGTGCGGAGAGGTTGTGGAAGTCGTAGCCCGCGTACTGGGCGAGTTCGATGCCCGTGGTCTGCGGTTTCCCGGGCCACAGGGAGCGGGGCACCATGAACAGCACCGGCCCGAGCGCGGCCGCCGGGGAGAACCCGTTGTCGCGTACGTAGTCCAGCCCGGTCTGCATCTGCTGGAAGGCGTCGTAGTCCATGGTGGTGCTGAACTGTTCCGTCAGGGTCAGCACCCGCACGGCTTCGCGCTCGTCGTACCGGAAGTGGTCGCTGTAGGGGAAGACGAGCAGCACCCCGGCCGTGAGGGCCGCGGCGGCGGCGCGGAAGGCGCGCGGGCCGCTGAACCGGCGCCCGGAGAACAGCAGGGCCAGCAGGACGGTCCCGGCCCAGAAACGGGGCCTGCTGACCGGGTTGTTGACGACGGCGTTGAGCGCGAGCAGGGCCGGGAGGAGCATCCAGCGCAGTCCCCGCAGCAGCCGGTCCCCGGACGGCAGCCGCGGCAGGTGCGTCAGGGCCGCCAGCGCCCAGAACGCGGGTACGGACAGCACCCACACGCGCAGCGCCCGCGCCGAGTCCTCCTCCGCGCCCGACTGCCGCAGGGCCTCCCGGCTGGTGAAGAACGCCGGCAGGCCGCCCTCCTGGAGCGGGATCATGACGGCCGCGAGGACCAGTGACAGGCCGCACAGCAGCAGCACGGGAGTGGGCGCGAGCCTGCGGGACAGCAGGGGCCCGAGGACGGCCGACGGGCCCGCGCGGCGGGCGGCGAGGGCCGCGCCGCCGCTGTAGGCGAGCAGCCCGAGCTCGGTCAGCGCCGCGGCGGCGAAGGCGGTGGAGTCGTCGGTGCGGTGGTCCAGGGGGTAGGTGTCGGTGGCGAGCATGGCGAGCGGGGCGAGCCCGAGCCAGACGTAGGTGAAGAGCCAGAAGCCGAAGGCGGCCAGCCGCACCGAGGTGTCGGTGAGGACCCGGGTGAGCGCCGTTCCGGCGTGCGCGACGACGACGCACTGCACGGCGAGCGCGGCGCCGAACCGCGCGTCGGGGGTGAGCAGGACCAGCACCGGCAGCAGGACGGTCAGCAGGAGCGACCAGCAGCACACCGCCGCGACGCAACGCTTTCCACTGGCCGGCACCTGCACCCCCGGTCGAACAAAGCAAACGGAACAGAACGGTTGCCCGTGGGATTTATATCCCAGCCGACGGAATGGCCGACTGTATTTCACAGGAGTGTTGCGCCGGACAGTGATTATTATGAATGACTATTACTGCACCGCGTTGCCCCGCTGCGGCGTTCGGGAGCCGCTCACCGCACGCAGAATGCGCTCGAATCGCGAGGCGCAGTCGCCGAGCGCGAACTCCCGCTCGGCCAGCGCCCGGCTCTCCTTGCCCAGCGCCTCGGCGCGCCCCGGGTCCGCCAGGACCTCGCGGACCCAGCGCGCCGCCGCGTCGAGCGAGGCCTCCTCGGGCGGGAACACCGCCGAACCGGCCTGGCGGAGCAGGTGGGCGGCCAGGTTGCCGGCCGGCATCAGCCCCAGCACGGGGCGCCCGGCGCACAGGTAGGACAGCGTCTTGGAGGGCACCGAGAACTCCCCGGCGCCCGCCGCCAGCAGCACCACGAGCACGTCCCCCGAGGCGAGGACCTCGGGCAGCCGCCCGTAGGGCTGGAACGGCAGCAGGGTCAGGTCGACCCCGCGGGCGGCGGCGGCCTCCCTGAGCACCGGCACCGCCGGGCCGTCGTTGACGACGACGAGCCGGACCGGTGCGCCCTGCGCCCGCAGCCGCTCGGCCAGCCGGACCAGCAGGACGGGGTGGTGCTTGAGGCCGAGGGTGCCCGAGTACAGCACGGTCCGGACGCCGGTCAGGCCGTGCCCCGCCGACCAGGCGTTGTCGCGCGGCACGGGGTGGATCTCGTCCAGCGGCGCCCAGTTGGGGATGACGGTGACCTTGCCGGCCGTGCCCCAGTCCCGGTGGACCCGCACGAAGGAGTCGGCGATCACCACGATCGCCGCGGCGCGGCGCGCCGCCCACCGCTCGGCGCGCTCGACGACCCCGGCGGCGACGCCCATCAGCTTCGAGACGCCGGCGGCGGCGAAGCTGCGCAGCGCGACGGCGGTGACGTCCTGGTGCCACAGCACCCACGGCACGCGCAGCGCCCGCGCCGCCAGCGCGGCCACGGCCAGGGCCGGGACGGGCAGGTTGCCGAGCATCGCCGCGTCCGGCCGCTCCCGCCGCAGCTGCCGGGCCAGTTCGGCGCCGAGCCGGATCTCCTGGAAGAGGCGGTGGACGTAGGCGTCCTTGCGCAGCACGGTGCGCTCGCCGATGGTGGCGAAGCGCAGCCCGTCGACCGCGTCACCGCCGAGGTCGCCCTTGCCGGAGACGTAGGCCACGCAGGTGGAGTGCACGACATCGTGGCCGCGGCGGGCCAGCTCGCGGCTGAGCTGGGCCTGGAACGGGTGGCCGCTGTAGTCGTGGAGGAGGATCTTCATCGGCCGCACCCCTGCCGTGCGCGGCTCACTGGCCGGCGCGCTTGACCTGGTCGTAGACCCAGGCGTACGTCTTCTCCAGGCCGTCGGCGAGGGAGATCGAGGGCTCCCAGCCGTACAGCTCGCGGATCAGGGTGTTGTCGGAGTTGCGGCCGCGCACGCCCTGCGGGGCGTCCAGGTGGTACGTGCGCTCGCAGCGGACGCCGGCGATCTCCTCGACGACGTCGACCAGCCGGTCGACGGTGACCAGTTCGCCGGAGCCGAGGTTGACCGGGACGCCGTGCTCCCCCCTCATGATCAGCTGCGTGCCGCGCAGGCAGTCGTCGACGTACATGAAGGAACGGGTCTGCCGGCCGTCGCCCCAGACATCGATCCGGTGCTCGCCGGTGAGGACCGCCTCGGCGACCTTGCGGCACACGGCCGCCGGCGCCTTCTCACGGCCCCCGGTCCAGGTGCCCTCGGGGCCGTAGACGTTGTGGTAGCGCGCGACCCGGCAGGCGAACCCGAAGTCCTCCTCGAAGTGGCGGCACATGCGCTCGGAGAACAGCTTCTCCCAGCCGTAGCCGTCCTCGGGCTGGGCCGGGTACGCGTCCTGCTCGCGCAGCGCGGTGACGTCCGCGTCGGCCTGCTTCCCGGCGGCGTACACACAGGCGGAGGAGGAGTAGAAGTAGCGCTCCACGCCCGCCTCCCGCGCGGCCTTGAGCATGTGGGTGCTGGTCAGGACCGACAGCATGCAGGCGGCCTTGTTGTTCTCGATGAAACCCATGCCGCCCATGTCGGCGGCCAGCATGTACACCTGCCCGGCGTCCCGCACGGCCGCCCGGGCGCTGTCCAGGAGCGACAGGTCGGCGACGACGTTCTCGGCGCCGGGGTGCACCTGGTGCCAGGCGTGCCGCGGCTTGATGTCGACGCAGCGGACGGTCAGGCCCTGGGACAGCAGGCCGGCGGCGAGGTGCCCGCCGATGAATCCGCCGCCTCCGGCGACGACGACGTCCACCTGCTTGCTCATGGCAGCTCCTTCAAAAAGCCGGAAAGCCGGAAAGCGGGAGAGCCGGAGCGGAAATCCAGGAAGCGGAAATCCGGGAAGCCCGAATGACGGAGTCCCCGAACGCCCGGAAGCCGGATTGCCCGCATGCCGGTCCGATCTGCCTGGCAGATTAATCAGTGATCGTCCGAATTCTCGCGACCTGCCGCGCGTCCTCGTGTTCGGAGACGCCCGATGACTCCGTACGGGTACGTCGCGACAGCTCCCTGAACCATTTGGCGAGGAACGCCGGCAGCAGCACCGCGTGCGCCGCGAGCAGGGCGACGTACAGCGCGAGGAACACCGTCCGGTGGCCCAGGAACAGGAAGACGAGGCACAGCAGGCCGTAGTCCACGGGCAGCAGCGCCACGGCGCGGAGCGGGGAGGCCGGGGGCACCGGGCCGGGCGCCGCGCCGGGGCAGCGCCGGCCCAGCTGCTCCGTCAGGATGCCGCCGAAGAACAGCAGGACGGCGGCGAACTGGAAGGCGACCGGCACGAGCAGCAGGGCGGGGCACGGCAGCGCGAAGAAGCGGTGGAAGGAGATCAGCACCGCCGCGTGCACGCCCAGCAGCTTGGCGCAGTCGACCACGTGGTCCATCCACTCCCCGGACAGGCTGGCCGACCGGTGCAGCCGGGCCAGCTGGCCGTCCGCCGAGTCGAGCGCGAAGCCGAGGGCCAGGGCGAGGGCGACCCACCACCCGAGCGCGGGCGAGGGGGGCAGCAGGGCCGTGGCGGCGACGGCCGCGAAGGTCACCAGGGCGCTGACGAGGGTCACGTGGTTGGGCGCCAGCCCCATCCGGTGCGCCGCGGCCGCCAGCAACCGGCCGGCCGGCCGGTTGACGTACCGGGTGTAGACGGAGACGCCCCGGGCGGGTTTCTGCGTCTTCGAGAGCTGTCTCAGTGCGCTGGGGAAGTCCATGCTCGCGACCTCGTGCTGAGGAGGAGGGAGGGTCACCGCCGGCCCGGCCCTCAACGGCGTCCGTGCGCGCGGACCCCGAAGTCCGACGCGGGGAAGTACCGCTCCCCCACCGCCTGGAGCAGTGCGGACTGCGTCGACCAGTACCGCTCGACCCGGACGGCCGAGAACGCCGCGGCGAGCCGGCTCCGGACGGCCTCCTCGTCGACGCCCTGCCGTACGACGTGGTACTCCACCATGTCGGACGGGTTCGCCTCGTCGTGGACGCCGCGCAGCCGCCGCAGCCGGGTGGCCATCCCCCGGCGGTACTCGCCCTGCGCCAGCCGCCACCCGAAGTAGGCGCCCCGGTCCAGGGCCAGGGACAGCCGGAAGCGCCGGGGGTACCACAACGGGTCCTGGAAGCTGAGGAAGGCCCCGCCCGGGGCGACCCGGCCGACCAGCCGGTCGACCGTCCCCAGGTAGTCGGGGATGTGGTGCAGCACGGAGATGCAGACGACGGCGTCGACCGGGCCGCCGCCGAAGACGGCCTCGCCGTGCGGGTCGTGCTCGACGGTGACCCTGCCGTTGTGCCGGAAGCGGTGGCGCAGGAACTCCGCGCTCGGCGCGCTCATCTCCGTGACCTGCACCTCGGCCCCGGCCGCCAGCAGATGGTCGGTGAAGCACCCGTGGCCCGCCCCGACCTCGACGGCCCGGCACCGGCCGTTCCGGGTGAGGATCTCGCCCACCAGCTCGTGGATGCGCCGGACCACCCTGTCCCGGACGCTGTGGTGGAGGATGTGCGGGGAGCCCTTCGCGTAGTCGTGCCCGGTGTCGTGGCCGCACTGCTGGAGCTCACCCATGGAGGGCTTGGTCGCCGTGGTGCTCATCCGCTGAAAATAGGCTTCCGGGCCGGGTCCGCCGCGTCGACGGGCGGGCCGGCCGGCAGATCCGTCCCATTGGACTCGCCCGGTCGCCGCCCGCCGGCCGCGCGCCGGTAGATCTCCTCCAGCCGGTCCGTCACCGCGTGCACGGAGTATGCCTCCCGCACGGCCCGGCGCCCCGCCGCGGCGAGCGCCCGCCGCCTGCCCTCGTCGGCGAGGAGCGCGCACACCGCGTCGGCCAGCTGCCGGGGGCTGCCGTCGGTGACCACGGCCGCGCCCCGGCGCGCCAGCTCCTCCGCGATGCCGCAGGTGTCGGTGCACACCACGGGGGTGCCCGCGGCGAGCGCCTCGATCACCGTCATGCCGAAGGGCTCGTCCACGCTGGGCAGGACGTAGACGGCCGCGCGCGCGTAGGCCCGTACCGCCTCCGCGTGCGCCAGGGCGCCGCCGTAGGAGACGACTCCCTCCAGCCCGTGCCCGGCGATGAGCCGGCGTACCCCGGCCAGCGTCCCTTCGTCGGCCCCGTGGAGGGTGAAGCGGGCGTCGGGCATCCGCCGGTGGGCCAGGGCGGCCATCTCGACGAACGCCTGGGGACGTTTGCGGGGGTGCAGCCGGGCGAGGAAGAGCACTTCCGGCGCCTCCTGCCCGTCCCGCACCTTCTGCCCGCCTTGCCTCTCCTGCACGCCCCGCGCCTCCTGTGCGACCTGCACCCTCTGTCCGCCCAGCACCTCCTGCACGCCTTGCCCCACCTGCACGCCTTGCCCCACCTGCACGTCCGGCGCCTCCTGCACGCCCGGCACTTCCTGCCCGTCCTGCACCCTTTGTCCACTCAGCACCTCCTGCACGCCTTGCCCCACCTGCACGCCCCGCGCCTCCCGCACGCCCGGCACCTCCTGCACGCCCAGCGCCTCCTGCACGGCGTGCACCCTCTGTCCGTCCTGCACCCTCTGTCCGCCCCGCGCCTCCTGCACGCCTTGCCCCACCTGCACGCCGCGCGCCTCCTGCACGGCGTGCACCCTCTGTCCCCCCGGCGCCTCCCGCACGCCTTGCCTCACCTGCACGCCCCGCGCCTCCCGCACGGCGTGTGCCTTCGGCGCCTCCGGCTCACGCCCTCGGCGCCCGGCCCCGTCCGTACGCCCCGCCGCGTCCGCGTGCCCCGCCCCGTCCGCACACTCCACCGCGTCCGCACCCCCCTGCCCCGCCCCGTCCGTTCGCCCCGCCCCGTCCGCATGCCCCGGCCGTACCCCGTTGGGCAGGATCACCAGTGGCGGGCCGCCGTCGCCGACGACCTCGGCCACGGCCGCCCGCTCCCGTCCGGTGAGGACCAGGCAGGCCCGCGCCCGCCGCAGCAGTGGCACGTACAGCCGGTCGAACAGCCGGGCCACGGCCGTGTGCCGGGGCTGCACCATGCCGTGCGTCTGGGCGACGAACGGCCTGCGCCGCAGCACGGCGACGGCCAGCGCGGCGAGGGTGACGAGGTCGCGCCCCGCGTGCACGTGGACCACGTCCGCCCCGCCCATGGCCCGCCACAGGTCCCGCACCAGCAGCGGGTGCATCAGCCCGGTGAACCGCCCGGGGAGCAGGGAGCGCGCGGGGCGCGTCCGCAGCGGCACCGGGCCGATGCGCGCCGGTGCCGGGCCCCCGCCGCGCCACAGGGAGACCAGCGTGACGTCGTGGCCCCGCGCGGCGCACTCCGCCAGCTGCCCGGCGGCCACACTCGTCGGGCCGCCGTACGCCCCGTCGTCGCTGACCAGGGTCACCACGTGGACGATCCTCATGCCCCGCCCCCCGCGGTGACGACCGCGCCCGCGGCGACGTCGCGGCGGGCGACCGCCGAGGCGCCCACCACCGCCCCGCGGCCGACCGTGACGCCGCGCAGCACGACGGAGCGGGCCGCGACCCAGGCGCCCGGCTCCAGGCGGATGGGCCCGTTGTCGAACTCGAAGGTGGGGTGGTGGTGTTGATGGCTTCCGGTGCACAGCAACGCGCCCTGCGAGACGCACACGTCGTTGCCGATGGTGATCTGCTCCAGATTGAGCAGCCAGGCGTCCTCGCCGATCCACACGTCGTCGCCGACCGACAGCCGCCACGGCCAGTGCACCCGGACCCCGCGCCGGATCAGCACCCGCCGCCCGACGCGCGCCCCGAAGGCGCGCAGCACCGCCGGCCGCCAGCGGGCCGGGAACCACCACTTGACGAACAGCAGGTGCAGGACGGCGAACCAGACGGCCTGGACGAGCAGGGGGCGCCCCTTGTCGTAGCCCGCTCCCGTGAACCCCCGCAGGGAGCGCTCGGCGGCCCTGCGGCCGGCCCGGCCCGCACCGACCGGCGTACCGGGCGGCGCCGCGGTCTCTGTCCCTGCCATGGTGACGGCCCTTCCTGAGTTGGACGATATGCGCATTTACGTATGGTTATTGACGTATCGTGCTACGGCCTCGACGGCGCACACCACGACCCGGCGGTGTGTCGCCGCCGCACTCGGCCGCCCGGAAGAGCCCGGGGCGCCCGATCGGCCGCCCCCGGCCTCAGTAGGCCCCGCGCCCGTCCAGTACGGCGCGGACCGTGCGGGCCATGACGGAGATGTCCCAGGCCCAGGACCAGTTGTCCACGTACCGCAGGTCGAGCGAGACGGTCTCCTGCCAGGACAGGTCGGACCGCCCGCTGACCTGCCACAGTCCGGTGAGGCCCGGCTTCACGCTCAGCCGGCGCATCTCGACCGGGTCGTAGCCGGCGACCTCCTCGGGGAGCGGCGGGCGGGGTCCCACCAGAGACATGTGCCCCAGCAGCACGTTGACCAGCTGCGGCAGCTCGTCCAGCGAGGAGCGGCGCAGGAAGCGGCCGACGGGGGTGACCCGGGGGTCGCGGCGCAGCTTGAACATGTGGCCGTCGTGCTCGTTGGCGGCGGCCAGGTCGTGCTTCATCCGGTCCGCGTCCACCACCATGGTCCGGAACTTCCACATGGGGAACGGCGCTCCGCCCCGGCCGACCCGCGTCTGGCGGTAGATCACCGGCCCGGCCGAGCCGGTCCGCACGACCAGCGCCAGCAGCGCGAACAGCGGGGCGAGCAGGACGAGCAGCAGCAGCGCGCCGACCCGGTCCGTGACCGCCTTCAGCACCGCCGGCAGTCCGCGGCGCGCCGGCGGAGCGATGTGCAGCAGGGTGAGCCCGGCCGCGGAGGTCAGCCGCACCCGGCGCCGGGCCACCTCGACGATGCCCGGCAGGACCATGAGCGGGCAGCCCCGGTCGTGCACCGCCCAGGAGAGCCGGCGCAGCCGGTGACCGGACATGTGCCGGCCCGCGGCGGCGAAGACCAGGTCGGCGCCGAGCGTCTCGGCCGCGCCGGTCACCGGGCCGGCGTCCTCGTCGGGGGCGAGCGGCGGCCCGGCCCGCAGCCGGGCGGCCACCGGCACACCGGACTCCACCTCGCCGTCGCCCACCACACAGGCGCCGACCACCACGTACTCGTGGTCGGTGCGCTCGGCGAGCTGCTCGACCACGGCGTCCACCGCGGGCGCCTCGCCGATCACCAGGACGCGCCGCAGCGCCCGGGCGTGCCGCCGCACGGCCATCAGATGACGGTGAATCACTTTGCGGCACACCACCGTGGCCGCCAGCGACGGCAGCAGCGCGGCGGGTGTCGCGGCGGGCAGCGCGCCGGTCCCCGGCACGGCGCCCAGGACGGCCAGGACGCCGAGCAGCAGCAGCCAGTCCCGCACGACCGGCCCGACCGAGGCGCCCTCGCCCCATGTCCACGGTGGACAGCGGCGGGTGGCGAGGCCGGCGAGCATCCAGACGGCGGTGATCACCAGCGCGTGCCGGACGGGGTGCGCGTGGCCGGCCGTGGCGAGCGCCAGCGCCGTCGGCAGCGCCACCGCGGCAAAGTCGGCGCAGACCGCGATCGGTACGTGCCGCCCGTCTCCCGGTTCTCTGCGCGAGGTGGTGCGGTGCGGTGCGAGAGGGACCGCCGGCCCCGGCATCGCGCTGCTGAACTGCCGCATGGTTCTCCCTGTGACCCCGGCCCCCGGCGAAGACGCCGGGCGCGCCGCGACGGAGGGGCTGGAGCAGCTCAGTCGCTCCACGTGACGGTTATATCAACTTTTTTGCATGCCTGTCCTATTTAGCATGTCCTCTTTACGGAAAGCCTGATCAGTCACGAACCCATTCCCTTACCCGGTGACGCGGCGGCCGCACTCCTCCTTTCCGGCGTTCCGGGCGCTCGGATGGCGTAGAGGGCGCACCCTTCACGGGGTGGCGGCGCCCGGTTTGTGCACATGATCGGTGTGCCCGGCGGCGGATGAAGGTACAGAACTCGAACTGCCGATGGAAGAGGCGCGAGAGTCCGCGGGGGCAGACCCAAGACACAAGGAGGAGTACTCGTCATGCGAGTAGCTACCCGCGCAAAGGCCGCGTCGCGGCGCGCGAAGTTCAGCGTGCGGCTCGCCGGCATCGGCCTGACCAGCGCGGTCGCCCTCGGCCTCGCCGCCGGTCCCGCGTCGGCGCAGCCCGGCCCCCCCAGCGGCGAGGGTGTGCAGCCCATCGAGTGCGCGCCGGGCAACCCGGCGTGCCCCGACGGCAACCCGACCTTCGCGGACCTGGAGGAGTACGGCTTCGGCGACTTCCCCTGCCTGGGCGGCCCGATCCGGATCGAGAACCCGCAGGAGGGCGACCAGGCAGGCCCGGTGACCATCACCAACATCGACCCGGACAACACCTTCGACTTCACCGTCGACGAGGACTTCGCGGTCATCGGCGTCATCGTCAAGGGCGGCCCGAACGCCAACGTCTACGACTACCGGCCCAACGGCATCCAGGAAGACACCAACCTGCACGCGCCGGTCAACCCGAACAACAACACGTTCTACGGGCTGAGCTACATCGACTTCTGCTACGTTCCGGACGGCAACAACACCTGACAGCCCGTCACCCGGAGACCACGCCGACCACGGAGGGCCCGGGGCGTCCCGGGCCCTTTCCGGACGCGGTGGACGGGTGTCTTCCGCAAGTGGCCCGCGGAGATCACGCCGGCCTGCCGACCACGCCGGTGCGCCGGTCCCGGCCTTCCGTCACGTCCCTCAGCCGGACGCCGATACGGCGGTCCGGAGGGTACCGGCGACGGCGGGGACCACCCGGCCGTCATGCGGACGCGAAGCGACCGTAGGCCTCCAGGCGCAGGCCGGCGTCGCCACCCAGCCACTCCCCGGTGTCCGGCTCGAAGGGGACCGGTATCCCGCCCTCGGCCTCGGCGATGAAGGGCATCTCGACCGTGTCCCACACGAACGCGCGCAGGAAGGCCGCGAAGCCCCCGTCGAAGTGGGCGATGCCGGACCCCCGGCTCGGGCGGCCCGCGACGGTCCAGCGGTCCGGGTCGTCACCGCACGTCACCCAGTACAGTCCGTCGCCGCCCGTGGTGAAGCCCCACGGCAGCCACCCGTCGGGCTCTTGGAAAGAGCGGCACGCGGGGCGCCGCCCCGGTCAGCCCGGCGCGCGTACGGGCGTTGCGGCGCTCCTGGTCCAGGTGCGCGGCCAGCTCGGTGTAGCCGTTCTCGACTCCAGGCACGCAATGATCAAGTAGTCGTCGAACGCACCCGACCCGAACCAGTACACGTACTCCTTGTAGTCCGTCGGCAACCGGGTCCCCACGGCGGCCTCGGCCCGGTCCCAGTCCACCTGGTAGCGCCGCGGGGCGGTCAGACCCGCGGCGCGGGCGAGTTCCTCGATGCTCACGGCGTTCCTCCAGAACGGCGATCGAACGGCAGGGGGCGGCCCGCGGAGCAAGTATCAGACGGTGCGCCACGGAAGACCTCATCGGCACTCGAAGCCCTCAGCTGCGGATCACCGACCCCGCAGAGGCGCTCGGACGGCTGGCGGAGGCACTCCCACCGAACGGGCCCAGGCACACCAGGACCCGCTCGGTCACCCTCGCGAGGCGTACGCCACAAAGGCCGACCAGGCACCGGGCGCGAGCACCAGCCGCGGACCGGCCTGCTGCTTGGAGTCGCGGATGTGGACGGTGAGGGGGGTGGCTATCTCGACGCAGTCGTTGCCATCGCCGCTGCTGTAACTGCTCTTGAACCACGCCAGTGGGGCAGCGCTCCCGGCAGCGGTCTTGTGCATCATGTGTCCGACGAGTCCGGCCACGGCCTCCCCCTCGTCACCGCCCTCGCCGATGACTGCGGGCGTGACACAGGGCCCACTCCCACGCAAGACGGTGCGGGCCGAACTACGTCTTCCGTCCGCCGGGTCGGTAGGCACGGACACACGCCAGGCTCAGTCACATGACAACGTCGCGACCGTGGCGGGGAAGTAGGCGCGCATGAACTTCTCGATGTCCTGACGGCGGCTCTCGTCCATGATGTTCACTTCAGGCAGGGACAGCTTGAGGATGAAGTGCGTGTTGCGCCCGACAACGCACGGCCCCGACACCATGGCACCGGTGTTTCCCACGATCCCTTCCTCACCGATGCTCACCGCCCGCCACCCTGGAAGGTCCTCGAATACGGGGTCGAACTCCGATCGCTCGGCGAAATGGGGCGCAGCCGTGGACCAGTAGAAATGCAGCTCCAAAATCCGATCTCCGGCGGAATAGAGCGTGCAGGGGGCCGAGACGGCTGCCGTCCGATCCACCCGACTGCTCTCCTGGAGGTCCTCCATGGCGGTGAGAACCGGCCGAAGGAGCGTCTGGTCGATCCGGGTGCCGCACACCACCTCCGGGATCTGGTCCTCGCCGGACCGACCGCACGCCGTGGAGGCGAAGGCCAGCAACAACGCAAGCAGTCCCGCGACTCCCAGCCTCTCAGGGTTCCTCACTGCGCCTGCTTTCCGGATACGCCTTGTGCGTGTTTGATCCCGTCCTCAGCGGACGCGTTGATCAGGTTCTGGGTGTCGAAGGGCTCCTGGGCAGACAGCCCGTGTGCCCCGCGCCATTCGTCGGAGAGCGCCATCAGTTGCCTGTTGCGAGATGAATAAGCGGCGATGTTGTCGGAGGTCCGCTGATCGTCCAGCCTCCGTTGCTCGTCCGCAAGCCACTGGCCGACGACGTAGTCGAAGCCCTGTTGCACCTTGTCACCAGCCACCGGAATGTAGCTGATGGCCTCGTCGATCAGCGGCTTCCCCTCGAATGCCGCAGTTGCCGGATCATCCTGCGCCTGGGTGCGGGCCTCCTCCAGAAAGCCGATCGTCCGCCCGGCCCTGGTGAGTGACTCGGTCGACTGGGTCTGCCCCTCGTCATGAATCACAGACACCATCGCCTGGTTCAGCCCGCCGTTGAGCGTGCTGTACGCGTCCTGATCCTTGGAGATCTGCTTGCTGACCTCGAAGAGGTCGGTCTGGTTCAGCGGGGACCGGGCGATGCTGACCTCGCTCATCGCCGTATGCACCACCTCCCCGTGATTGACCAGAATCCTGGCCATCGGCTCCCGCATCCCCGGCGGGAAGTCGTCCCCCCTGTCGGCCAGATGGGTCAGCGCCGACCTGAAGACCGCCTCGTTCTGCCGCGTGTGCTCCACGTACCGGGCGCCCCCGTCCGACGGGTCGATTCCCGTCGCCGCCGCCTGGAGGGCCGCGCCGAAGCCGGCACGGGTGTCGGCGTCCTCGCCGGAGGTGTACGTGCTGACCTTCGGGCCCTCCTGGGCGTGCAGGGTGACGTCCCAGTCCCGTTCCTTCATCAGGTACTTCATCGTCGCGTCGTCGCTCAGGTACCGCGCCGCACCCGCGGGGTCCCGGCTCATGAGGCCGAGCATCCCGTCCACCGGGTCGTTGGCGAACCAGCCGTCCCGCCGGCCGGCGTACTCGTGCTTCAGCTGCCAGAGACCGGGATCCCTCCGCTCCGCCGCGATCATGTCGTCGGTGAGGTCACCGAGCATCCCCGGCGCGTACCCGTGCCCGGTGCGCAGCAGCGTGACGAGCGACTGGTACCCCACGGCCTTGTCCAGCCGGGCCCCCTGCGCGTCGGTGGCATGCCGTTCGACGCCCGCCGCCCGCATGTCCTCACGCCAGTCCCGGTACCACGCCGACCCGGTGTCCCGGGTGGCCGACGCGAGCGCGCCGGCGAGCCCCGCCTCGATCGCCGCGTAGTCACCGGCGCGGCCCCCGCCCCGCACGTGGACCAGGTCGTTCAGCTCGTTCGCCAGCCGGACCGTGCCGGTGGCGCCCAGCCCGTCGAGCAGGGTCCGGGAGAACCGCGGATCGTCGCCGTTGTCGCGGAACGTCCGCCTCAGCTCGGCGAGTTCGGCGCCCGACAGACCTGCTCCGCGCCCGAGCCGCTCCAGCGCCTCCTCGGCGGCCCGCCCCTCGTACGTCTCGACGTCGCCGCGCGCCTCGCCGTTGAAACCCTTGCCCCCGGCGACGGGGCTCGAGTCGGCCACCACGGCCCGCAGGGCGATCCGGACACCGGCGTCCGCGTCCGTCACGTCCCGGACGGCCCGGTCGACGCGGTCCTGCCAGGACCGGACGGCACCCTGGTAGCCGGGGTCGTGCTGGACGGCCCGGCGCTCCTGCTCCGGCATCCGCTCGGTGTCCAGGCTGACGACGCCCTGGTCCGACACCTTCATCCCGGCGTCGACGGCCTCCTGCCGCGCGGCCCGCAGCCGGCCGCGCAGGTCCACGAACTGGGCGTGCGCGTCGCGCAGCAGCCCCGCGACGGCCTTGGCCTCGGTCTGCGCGTACTGGAACTGCTGGAGGGTGACGTCGAAGCGGGCGTTGGCCGCCTCCGCGCTGAGGCCCACCCAGGCGGGCCCCACGGAGATGCCGTGGACGTCCCGGCGATAGGCCTTCTCCTGCCGGGCGAACTCCCCCGCCATCGCCTCCCAGCTCTCCGCGGCGACCGTGAGCGCGGCGAGGTCGGTGGTCATGACCTCGTGGTAGGTGGGCACCCCTAGCTCCCCGGCTGCCAGTAGGTGTCGAGGACGGAGACCTGCCGGGTGCGCGCGGCCACCGCGAAGTCCGTGCCGTGCAGGGTGGTGTTGGTCTGCCGCAGCAGCTCCTTCTCCGCGCCGAGGCGGTCCAACAGGTTCCGCACCTGGTCACCCCAGGTCGTGTGCGCCTTCCGCAGGGCCGCCGACGTGTCCCACCCGTCGCCGTCCTTCGGACCGAACGCCCGGACCGCGCCGGCGGTGTCCTGGTCCGCGTGGCGCCCGGCCTTCGCGGTGTCCGGCTCGATGCCGTCCTGGATCGCCTTCGCCGCCGCCCTCTTCTCGGCGGGCGACGAGGCCAGGTCCCTGCGCCCGCCCGCCGGACCGGCCCCTCCCCGATCGGCCGGAAGCTGGTTGAGCCCCATGTCCGTCACCTGTCCGTCACCGCCGTGCCGCCTCCCCGTCGACCCCGGCGAGGCCCACGTGCCCGGACCCCGCGATCACACCGGCACCGTACCGCGTCGGCTGCGGAGCGTCATAAGCCGGTCACCCGGCCCGTTCCTGGTCAGCTGCGCGTGACCTGAGCGCACTCCCCGTCCTCGAACAGCTCCCCGAGCGGTGTGCCGAGGTCGTACGGGTCGTGGGCCTCGCCCGTGGGCGGGGCCTCGGTGGGGGCGGCGGTCGGGAAGGACGGGTGGAGGAAGCCGCCGTCGTTCTCGCAGGAGACGTTGAAGAACGCGGCGTCGTACCGCTCCGCCTGGAGCTTCCCTGCGGTGGCGGCCCAGCGGGCCGGGTCGGACAGGAGCATGGTCAGTTCCCGGCGGACGATCGTGCGGGAGACGCGCTCGGCGCCGTCCTCGGCCCGCACCATCGGGTAGACGAAGGTGTAGTCGGCCCGCACCCGCACCTGACCGGGCTTGCCCGCCTCGAAGGTCATCCGGCCCCGCACCTTCACCACGTCCCCCGCCGGCCGCACCTCCGCGGGGTCGAAGCGCGAGAAGAGTGCCACCGGGTCGTGCTCGCGGTCCGGCGAGCGCAGCGCCCGCCGCGCGTCCGACAGCATGCCCGGCTGTTTCGGGTCGAGCAGTTCCAGCGCCCGGGCGGGCTGCCCGCCGCCCCGCACCCGCGCGTCGAGGTTGGCGGCGACCAGGAACTCCTTGGTGCGCCACAGGGCGAGCTCCACCTGCTCCGCGCTCATGCCGCTGGCCGCCCTGGCCGCCGGCGGCACGATCGCGTCCGCCCCCTCGGCCCAGGACGTGGCGGGCGAGCCGCGGAACGGGGCGTCCAGGGTGGGGCCGCCACCGGGGAGCGACGACGCGGCGGCGGACACCGGCTCGCCGTCGTCGCCGGGCAGGCGGTCCAGCACCAGGGAGGGACGGATCCCCACCGCAGAGAGCGCCACGACCAGCAGCACCCCCACCGCCGTACCCAGCCGCCGTCTGCGGCGGCCCCGGGCCTCGGTCTCCCGCCACGACGGGCCGGTACGCCATCCCGGCGGCGACGCCGGCTGCGGCGGTCCGGCCGGCCCGCGGCCCCAGCGGTGCCGCCGCCCCGGCCGCGCCGCCTGCTGCTCGTCCTGCTCCCGCAGCCGGACGGTCACCATCCGGGCCCGTGCCGACGGCTCCTTCGGCACGTCCGCGGTCCCGCCCTCGGCGGCCTCGCGGAGGAAGGCCGCCAGCTGCTCGTCGGTTATCGAGGGCTGTTCCTCGTCGGGCCGCGGGGAGGACGGGACAGGACTCACGGGCTCTCTCACTCGGATCGTCACGGTCGGGGCAGACGTGCACGATCATTCCGAGGCGGCAAGCGGTTGCACAAGCGGTTCCGGGGACCCGTCGCCGAGCCACCGCACCGGAGCACGGGTGCCGGTGCGTCAGGCCGCCCGCTGGAAGCCGCGCAGCCGGACGAACGACGACTCCAGCCCCTTCTTCAGCGCCCGCGCCACGGGCCGTTCCACGAACCGGTGCACCAGCCAGCTCAGCACCAGGAACCCGGCGACCAGCCCCGCGACCAGCAGACGGGGGTCCATGGTGCCGCGCAGGTGGTGGATGACGACGATGCCGGCGAGGTAGTGCGTCAGGTAGAGCGGGTACGTCAGGCAGCCCGCCGTCACCAGCCACCGCCAGCGGATGCGGTCCGTGTAGCCGAGCGCGACGGCCACCATCAGCAGCATGAAGGCGGTGAAGATGACGACCGCGCCCCGCCAGCTGCTGACCTGCTCGTACTCCACCCGCTCGCCCAGCTCCAGCTGCCCCATCAGCCAGGACATCGCCAGGATGCCCCACAGCAGCAGGTCCTGGCCGAAGCGGTGCATCAGGTAGAGGGCGAGGCCGGCGATGAAGTACCAGGCGGCGCTCGGGTCGGCGACCAGCGTCAGCAGCGGGAAGTCGGAGACCGGGGCCAGCATGGCCGCCGCACCCCAGACGCAGCAGAAGACGACGACCCGGCGGTACGTCAGGCCCATGGCGACGACGACGAGGAACAGCAGGTAGAAGCGGAGCTCCGACCAGAGCGTCCAGTACACGGGATCGACGTGCGGGACGTCCGAACCGGCCTGGAGCATCGTCAGGTTGAACAGGACCTCCCGCAGCCGCAGCCGCTCCTGCACGCCCGGCAGCAGCACCAGCACGGCCGTGGTGAAGAGGACGGCGAACCAGTACGCGGGGTAGAGGCGGATCACCCGCGAGACGAAGAAGTCCTTGGGGGTGCGGCCCCAGCACGACATGCAGATCACGAAGCCGCTGATCACGAAGAAGATCTCGACGCCTATCCAGCCGAAGGAGGCGACGCGGAACACCGACGGCATGAGCTCCGACACCGGGCGGTCCCAGATGACGTTGCCCGGCCGGTCGGCCCGGTGGGTGCCGGCGAAGTGGTGCAGGACCACCATCAGCGCGGCGAGCAGCCGGATGCCGTCGAGGAGGTACAGCCGCGGACGCCGCCGGGAGGCGCGCGCCGGGGCGTCGCCGCCCGGACCGCCCCGCTGCTGCGGCGGGCGTTCGGCCACCGCGACCGGCATGGGTATCGACAATCCGCTGCGCGCACCCTGCATCAGGAGACCTAGCCATCCTCGGGAGAGACTCGGGGCCCGACGGCCACTGGACGACGGTTCACGCTACGTCGGCACGTTCCGCCCCACGGGGACAGAAAAGAACAATCCCCCCGCGCCTGTAAGGAAGTTGCCGTAACGCTTGCCCATCCGCCGCACAACGTTCGGCCAGGTTTCACCCGACCCCGGGACAACCCCCGGACCTGTGCCGTGCAGGGCCGGGCATGGCGAAGGGGCCCGTACGACCGAAGTCGTACGGGCCCCTCCAGGCCTTGTCAGGTCAGGCGACCCTCAAGCAAGCGGGACTTACTTGACGATCTTGGTGACCTGGCCGGCGCCGACGGTCCGGCCACCCTCACGGATGGCGAACTTCAGGCCCTCCTCCATGGCGACGGGCTGGATCAGCTCGACGCGCATCTCGGTGTTGTCGCCCGGCATGACCATCTCGGTGCCCTCGGGGAGGTGCACGACACCGGTCACGTCCGTCGTACGGAAGTAGAACTGCGGGCGGTAGTTGTTGAAGAACGGGGTGTGGCGGCCACCCTCGTCCTTCGACAGGATGTAGGCCTGGGCCTCGAACTCGGTGTGCGGGGTGACCGAGCCCGGCTTGATGATGCACTGGCCGCGCTCGACGTCCTCGCGCTTGATGCCGCGGAGCAGCAGACCGACGTTCTCACCGGCCTGGCCCTCGTCGAGCAGCTTGCGGAACATCTCGATACCGGTGACCGTGGTGGTGGTCTTCTCGGTCTTGATGCCGATGATGTCGACGGTCTCGTTGACCTTCAGGACACCGCGCTCGATACGGCCGGTGACGACCGTACCGCGACCGGTGATCGTGAAGACGTCCTCGATGGGCATGAGGAACGGCTTGTCGACGTCGCGCTCGGGCTGCGGGATGGCGGTGTCGACGGCGTTCATCAGGTTGAGAACGGAGTCGACCCACTCCTTCTCGCCCTCGAGGGCCTTCAGGGCGGAGACACGGACGACCGGAAGGTCGTCGCCCGGGAACTCGTACTCGGAGAGCAGCTCACGGACCTCGAGCTCGACGAGCTCCATGATCTCCTCGTCGTCCACCATGTCGGCCTTGTTCAGGGCGACGACGATGTAGGGGACGCCGACCTGGCGGGCCAGGAGCACGTGCTCCTTGGTCTGCGGCATCGGGCCGTCGGTGGCGGCGACCACGAGGATGGCGCCGTCCATCTGCGCCGCACCCGTGATCATGTTCTTGATGTAGTCCGCGTGACCCGGGCAGTCGACGTGGGCGTAGTGACGCGCCTCGGTCTGGTACTCGACGTGCGCGATGGAGATGGTGATACCGCGCTGACGCTCTTCGGGCGCCTTGTCGATGTTGTCGAACGGGGTGGCCTCGTTCAGGTCCGGGTACGCGTCGTGCAGCACCTTGGTAATGGCGGCCGTGAGGGTCGTCTTACCGTGGTCGATGTGACCGATGGTGCCGATGTTGACGTGCGGCTTAGTCCGCTCGAACTTCGCCTTCGCCACTGGGGTCCTCCTGTGGAGTGGTTCTGTACGCCTTACTTCATCGGCGCCAGGTGATCTTTGCTGTTAAGTCCCGGGCCCCGGGGCATTCTCCCGGGAATGCGGGTGAATGCCCCGTGAGGCTCCGGAGTCAAGCCTACGGCGTGTGAACGCGGTGCGTTACTCGCCCTTGGCCTTCGCGATGATCTCCTCGGCGACGTTCCGCGGAACCTCGGCGTAGGAGTCGAACTGCATCGAGTAGCTTGCGCGACCCGACGTCTTGCTGCGGAGGTCCCCGACGTAGCCGAACATCTCCGACAGGGGCACGAGGCCCTTCACGACGCGGGCACCGGCCCGCTCCTCCATGGCCTGGATCTGGCCACGGCGGGAGTTGATGTCGCCGATGACCTCACCCATGTAGTCCTCGGGCGTGGTGACCTCGACGGCCATCATCGGCTCAAGGAGAACGGGGCTGGCCTTGCGCGCGGCCTCCTTGAAGGCCTGCGAACCGGCGATCTTGAACGCGAGCTCCGAGGAGTCCACCTCGTGGTACGCACCGTCGAGCAGGGTCACGCGCACACCGGTCATCTCGTAACCGGCGAGGATGCCGAACTGCATGGCCTCCTGCGCACCGGCGTCGACCGAAGGGATGTACTCCTTCGGCACGCGGCCACCGGTGACCTGGTTGACGAACTCGTACGACGAGTCGCCGCCCTCGATCGGCTCGATCGCGATGATCACGCGAGCGAACTGGCCGGTACCACCGGTCTGCTTCTTGTGGGTGTACTCGACCTTCTCGACCGACTTGCGGATGGTCTCGCGGTACGCCACCTGCGGCTTGCCGACGTTGGCCTCGACCTTGAACTCACGGCGCATGCGGTCGACCAGCACCTCGAGGTGCAGCTCGCCCATGCCGCCGATGATGGTCTGGCCGGTCTCCTCGTCCGAGTGGACCTGGAAGGACGGGTCCTCCTCGGCCAGGCGCTGGATGGCGACACCCAGCTTCTCCTGGTCGCCCTTGGACTTGGGCTCGATGGCGACCTGGATCACCGGCGCCGGGAAGTCCATGGACTCCAGGATGACCGGCTGCTTCTCGTCGCTCAGCGTCTCACCGGTGGTGGTCTGCTTCAGGCCCATGACGGCGACGATGTCGCCGGCGCCCACCGAGTCGATCTCCTCACGCTTGTTGGCGTGCATGCGGTAGATCTTGCCGATGCGCTCCTTGCGGCCCTTGACGGAGTTCAGCACGGCGGTGCCGGACTCCAGACGGCCGGAGTACACGCGGACGAAGGTGAGCTTGCCGAGGTGCGGGTCGCTCATGATCTTGAACGCCAGCGCCGCGAGGGGCTCCTCGTCGGAGGGCTTGCGCTTGATGACCGTCTCCGGGTCCTTGACGTCGTGGCCCTCGATGGCCTCGACGTCGAGCGGGGACGGCAGGTAGCGCACGACCGCGTCGAGCAGGGGCTGGACGCCCTTGTTCTTGAACGCGGTACCGCAGAACACCGGGGTGACCGTGGTGCCCTCGCCCTTGCCGGAGGCGATGGTGATGCGGCGGATCGCCGCGTACAGCTGCTCCACGGAGGGCTCCTCGCCCTCCAGGTACAGCTCCATCAGCTCCTCGTCGTTCTCGGCGACGGCCTCCAGCAGCTTGCCGCGCCACTCCTCGGCGGCCTCGGTGTGCGTGGCCGGGATGTCGACGACGTCGTACATCTCGCCCTTGGTGGCTTCGGCCGACCAGACCAGGGCCTTCATCGTCACCAGGTCGACGACGCCCTTGAAGTCCGCCTCCGCGCCGATGGGCAGCTGCATGACGAGCGGCTGCGCACCCAGGCGGTCGGTGATCATGTCGACGCAGCGGTGGAACTCGGCACCGGTGCGGTCGAGCTTGTTGACGAAGCAGATGCGCGGAACGCCGTAGCGGTCCGCCTGACGCCACACCGTCTCGGACTGGGGCTCGACACCGGCGACGCCGTCGAACACCGTCACGGCACCGTCGAGCACGCGCAGGGAGCGCTCCACCTCGACGGTGAAGTCGACGTGGCCCGGCGTGTCGATGATGTTGATGGTGTGGTCGACGTCTTCCAGCGGCCAGTGACAGGTGGTGGCAGCAGAGGTGATCGTGATGCCACGCTCCTGCTCCTGCTCCATCCAGTCCATGGTGGCAGCGCCGTCGTGGACCTCACCGATCTTGTAGGACACACCGGTGTAGAACAGGATCCGCTCGGTGGTGGTCGTCTTGCCCGCGTCGATGTGGGCCATGATCCCGATGTTGCGGACCTTGGCCAGGTCAAGCGAAGTGGTAGCCATAAGGCTTCAGTCTTCTCTCGGTCTCGATGTGGACTGCGACTACCAGCGGTAGTGCGCGAAGGCCTTGTTGGACTCGGCCATCTTGTGCGTGTCCTCGCGCTTCTTCACAGCGGCACCGAGGCCGTTGGACGCGTCGAGGAGCTCGTTGAGCAGACGCTCGGTCATGGTCTTCTCGCGACGGGCGCGGGAGTAACCGACCAGCCAGCGCAGCGCCAGGGTGTTGGCACGGCCGGGCTTGACCTCGACCGGGACCTGGTAGGTGGCGCCACCGACACGGCGGGACTTGACCTCGAGGGTCGGCTTGATGTTCTCGAGAGCGCGCTTGAGCGTGATGACCGGGTCGTTGCCGGTCTTGTCGCGCAGACCCTCCATGGCGCCGTAGACGATGCGCTCGGCGGTGGAGCGCTTGCCGTTCAGCAGCACCTTGTTGATCAGGGAGGTCACCAGGGGGGAGCCGTAAACCGGGTCGATGATGACCGGGCGCTTCGGGGCGGGGCCCTTACGAGGCATTCTTACTTCTCCTTCTTGGCGCCGTAACGGCTGCGAGCCTGCTTGCGGTTCTTGACACCCTGGGTGTCGAGCGAGCCGCGGATGATCTTGTAGCGAACACCCGGCAGGTCCTTCACACGGCCGCCGCGCACGAGCACGATGGAGTGCTCCTGCAGGTTGTGTCCCTCACCCGGAATGTAAGCGGTGACCTCGATCCCGCTGGTCAGACGCACACGCGCGACCTTGCGCAGGGCCGAGTTCGGCTTCTTCGGGGTGGTCGTGAACACACGCGTGCAGACGCCACGACGCTGAGGGGAACCCTCGAGTGCGGGCGTCTTGTTCTTCTCGACCTTGTCCTGCCGGCCCTTGCGGACCAGCTGCTGGATCGTAGGCACTACTTCTCCGGTTTCTGTGTGCCGATGGGTACAGCTAACCTGGAACGTCTCCGACCCACGCGGTCGGGTGTGTCGAATCCGGCGGACTCCCGCCGCTAGGCGAAAAGAGCACAGATTACGGTGGCCGCTCACGGCTCGCCATGCGGTTTGAAGGCACGCACAGGAGCCAGGGCACACCCCAGGCACAAGGTCTGAGCGTACCTACCGCATACGCTGCGGTCAAAACAAATGCCCGGCGCCGACCGGCCCGCACTGACCACGTCAAATCTCCCGTTCGGCCGAGCCGGCCGAACCCTGCCCCCACCGCCTTGCACACCTGTGCGACCCTGTGGGAATCCTATGACAGATCTTTCATGATCACCCGGACAGTGCGGCCCCGCCGGGGCCCGGTGATCCGGCCGAGGGGGGACCACAGTCATGGCCACGGCTGCCAGTTCCGCGGCGGCGGACTCCGCCGTCTCGGGCGACCGGGACGCCGGGCAGCCGCGCGCCGTCCGCCTCCCCGGGGTGCCGGACGGGCTGCGGCCCTACGCCGCTCCGCTGCTCCTGTACGGCGCCGCCAAGCTCGTCGGAACCGTCGTCTTCGCCATCCTGCTGATGGCCTCCGGGGACTACCGGGAGAAGGACCCCCGCTTCGGCGGCGGCGCGCACTGGTGGGACGTCCTGGCCACCTGGGACGGCTGGTGGTACCTCCAGGTCGCCGAGAAGGGGTACGAGCCCGGGCCGCTGCGGCACCTCGCCCCCGGCGGCGTGTTCACCGTCGAGCAGAACTCCGTGGCGTTCTTCCCGCTCTACCCCGGTCTGATCCGGGGCACCTCCGAGGTGACCGGGCTCGGGCTGTACGGGTCCGGAATCCTGGTGTCGGTGCTCGCCTCCTTCGTCGCGGCGGCCGGCATCCACGCCGTGGTCTCCCTGCTCGCGGGCGCCCGCGCGGGCACCGTCGCCGCCGGGCTGTGGGCGGTCGCGCCCGGCGCGGGCGTCGAGTGGGCGGTGTACTCGGAGTCCGTGTTCGTGGCGATCGCCGCGTGGTGCTGCTACTGCGTGATGAAGGGCCGCTGGGTGGCCGCCGGGCTGCTCGCCTTCGCGGCCGGCCTCAACCGGCCCACCGCCGCCGCGCTCATCGGCGCGGTGGGCCTCGCCGCCCTGGTGACGCTGGCCCGGCGGGACAGCCGGCGCGAGCACGGGGTGGTGGGTCCGGTCTACGCCATGATCGCCGCGCCGCTCGGCCTGCTCGCCTACGTGGTCTGGGTCGGCCTCGGCATGGGCGAGCCGACGGCGTACTTCACACTCCAGCGCGAGGCGTGGGCGCACTTCTTCGACTACGGCGCCCACACCCTCGACGTGCTGGGCAACACGGCGATCGGCGAGCACGACTACGTCTTCGCCTTCTCCGTCCCCGACCTGCTCGCCGTCCAACTGGTGCTGGCGCTGCCGTTCCTGATCGCGCTGATGCTGCGCCGGCGGCCGCCGCTGGTGCTGGTCGCCTACACGCTCGCGAGCGTCGTCAGCGTGCTGGGCACCCAGCAGATCTTCGGCAACACCTCGCGCTACCTGCTCCCCTGCTTCCCCCTGCTGCTCGCCCCGGCCGCCGCGATGGCCAGGCTGAGCCGGCCGTTCCTGACGGTCTTCTTCGCGACGGCGGCCCCGGCGTCGGGCTGGTACGCGCACTACGTCCTGTTCGAACTCGGCGTCCCGTAACCCCACGGCCCACCGCCCGGCGGGCCCCACGCCGCCCGCCACACGACAGCCCGCGCGCCGCCCCGGACCCTCCGCCGCCGTGCACGCCGCACACCGCCCCGGACCCTCCCGCCGTGCACGCCGCACACCGCCCCGGACCCTCCGCCGTGCACGCCGCACACCGCCCCGGACCCTCCGCCGCCGTGCACGCCGCACACCGCCCCGGTCCCTCCGCCGTGCACGCCGCACACCGCCCCGGTCCCTCCGCCGTGCACGCCGCACGCCGCCCCGGACCCTCCGCCGCCGTGCACGCCGCACACCGCCCCGGACCCTCCC
>NZ_JBHMCY010000004.1:0-14616 GCF_042430725.1 Streptomyces cinereospinus
CTGCCATGGTCATTCCTCGCCCATACCGGCCTGACCATCCACCCACTACACCCACTGAACTTACGAAAAGATCAGTAGAAGGTCCTCGCCGTGCAGGACGGAGCGCAGGCTGCGGCCGTACGCCCAGGCGTGCTCGCGGGCAGCCACCCCCAGCTGGTCGTATCCGACCTGGGCTGTCATCTGCCCGTTCCACTTGCGGTACCTGTACACGGGCACCGGCAGCAGGATCCCGCGCGCGAGCGCGGTGACGCCGAGGGCTGCGCAGTAGTCCTCGCCCTGGACGAGGCCGCCCATCGGCGCGGCGCGCACGAGGTCGGTGCGGGCGAGGATCGTGGTCGGCCCGATGGGGATGGTGTCCGCCGGCGACTTCCAGTACGTCCACACGTCGCCGGCCTCGTGCCGGCCGGGCGGCGTGGGGCAGCGCCACAGGGTCGTCGAGCCGTCGGGGTAGTGGTCCTCGCTCCAGCCCGCACACCAGCCGACCCCGATCGACTCCAGGGTGTTCAGCCGTACGGCCATCGCATCGTCGGTGAACTCGTCATCGTCATCCGCCCAGTTGGTATACGGGGTGCGTACGTGGTTCAGGGCCAGGTTGCGGGCGCAGGCGGCGCCGACCGGCCGGGGCAGCGACAGGGTGCGAACGCGGGCATCCTGTGCGAGCGGGGCCGGCAGGCGGTCGGGCGAGGCACCGTCGAGTGCGATCACGGCCTCCCACGGCACGGCCTGCCGGGTCAGGCTCGCGTGGACGCTGCCCCTACCGGCGTAGAGCGAGCGTCGATCGGGTTGCGGCGAGTGCGGAGGCCAGGGCGAGAGTGGCGAGGAGCAGGCCCATCTGTCCCCAGGGAATGCTGAGCTCGAAGTCGGGGACCTGGGTGGCCAGAGCCACGGTCGGGACGATGGCGATGAAGAGCCCGAGGAGAGTGGCGGTTCCCAGAAGCAGGGCGTACTGCCAGAGAATGATGTGGCGGCCCCAGGATGGCGGGATGCCCAGCGCGATGAGGCTGTCGATGTAGGTCTTCAGTGCTCGGGTCTGGCCGCGGAGCGCGGTGAGGACGGTGGTGAGCGCAAGCAGGGCCAAGGCCGCGGCGGAGACGTAGAGCGCTGTATCCGGGACCGGTGGTTCGGGCTCGACATAGATGTAGGCGGCGCGCGCGTCGATCGCGTGGTCCTGGAGAATCTGTTGCGCGCGCGCGTCCTGGCCGTCGTCGGCGCCGGCGACCATGATCGGGCCCCGCACGGCGATGGGGAGGTCAAGGCGGCGGGCGGTGTCGACGAGAAGGATCCCGTCCGTGCCGGCGCGCCAGCCCGTGCGTGCCAGTTCCAGTGGCTTGGAGGGCAGGGGAGGGGTTTCGCTGAGGATACGGTCGTCCTCAGCCACCACAAGTCGGGTCGGCTGTCCTTCGGAGGGCGGGGCGTTGTCGCGGTCCGCCCAGACGAGGAGGCCGCCGCGGTTGAGCAGCGCACGCTGGTCGGCGGTAAGGGGGCGGCCGGTCAGGACGGGGACATCGTCGGGTGAGTCGACGGCTAGGATGCCGCCGTCGTTGCCTTGGCGAGTTGTGCTGGGGACGGGGCCGGTCTCGTCCACGGACTCCTTCGAGAGGCGGTGGAGTTCCACCTGGGGAAGGCCTTCGAGAACGTTGCTCTCCTTGAGCACGGTGAGCATCCCCTCTGGCGGTGCGAAGGCGCTGCTGGCCCGGTGTGCCAGTAGCACCTGGCCGGGCAGGACCTCCGGTTGCACGGTGTTCTCGCTGCTGCGGATCAGGGTGTCGAGAAGGGCGAGCATGCCCAGGCTGGCGCCGATGATCACAGTAAGGACGGCGAGGGCGGCCTGTGCCCGCCGTCGGTCGGCCTGCAGTTGACGGCGGGCCAGCCTGCGGCGGGCGTCACGCTCCGTGAGCAGGCGGGTCGCGAGTCCGAAGAGCTCCGGCAACGTCAGCACCACCGCGGCCGTGATCAGGGCGGTCAGGAACATGCCCTCGGACGGGGTGTCGAGGCGTGTCGCCGTATAGACCATGCAGACGCACCAGACGCCCAGCGCGGCCAGCTGGCGGACATCGCGGACAACCGTGGCAGCGCTCTTCTTACGGAGATTATTCGCCCGCGGCTGGTGTGCCGGTGACGTGGTGGTGGGGTGAGGCTGCTCACTGCGGGTCCGGCGGGCCAGGAGCAGCCCCGCGCCGGTCAGTACTCCGGTTGCCGCGACCAGAGCGAGGAGCTGCGTAGCAGCGTCTGTCATTCCTTCGACATCTCCCACCGGCCGGTCTTGCAGGTACGCCAGGAGAGGTCGTAGGGACCAGCCGGTGGCAACTCCGGCAGCGGCACCGGCGGTAGCTGCCGCCAGGCACCATGCCACGCAGGCGAAGCTCACGGCCGCTACCGTGGTGGCGGGTCGCAGCCCCACGGAGACCATGGTCTCCGTGGTGCGCCGCAGGCGTCGGTCGACGAGCCCGAACATCAGCAGCACGGCGCCGATGGGGACCAAAACGGCGGGGATGGCATATCCGGCGGGGGACTTCTCGATCCAGTAATCGGCTGCTTTGGTCTCCAGCTGTGCCCGAAGGGTCGGCGGGCCGGGCAGAAGTTCCGGTCCGCCCTTGGCCTCCTGTGAGCTGGAGCCATCGCTGTACGACGTGAGCGCCTTTGTCACCGCATCCATGACGGCTTGTTCTGGACCCCCGGTCCACAGCAGGTACGGCTGTGCGGCCAGGGAGGGGTAGCCCTCAGCGAGTTTCGGGTCGAGACTGCTCCACGTGCCTGGCGCGGCGAGCAGGGCCGAGGTTTTTGCGTAGTGGTTGTCTGCGACGCCCACCACGCGCAGCCGAGCGTCACCGAGCACGGTGAGCGTCTGGCCGGCCGCGGCTTTGACGTCCCCTGGGTCGGTCACAACGATCTCGCCCGGCTGTTGCGGCCAGCGCCCGGCCATCAACTCGTAGACAGCCGGGTACGGGTTGGGCTTCCACTGCCCCTCCAGCAGGGTCACGTTCCGTGCCGGAGTGACGGCGAGCTGCACGTCGAGCGCGGTGAGGAAGGCGGCGGACTCGTTCGCACCGGCCTGCTGCGCCGCCCCGGCCATGGCCGGGGCCGGCGTCTTACTGCCGGGGGCAAGCGTCATCTCAGCGCTCGCGAGAGCGTCGAAACGGCCCAAGTCGCGATCGGCCTCCTGAGCACCTGAGAGTGACAGCGTCGACAACGCGATGAACATGGCCATCGTGAACAGACCCGCCACGAACACCGTTGAAGAGGCACCAATCCATTGGCCCTGGCGCCGGCCCAGCCGCCATGCCAGCCGTGCCGCGAGCCGTGGCTGCGGCAGGACCGAATTGCCCTTGTCGGCCTGCTTCGGCTGCCGCGCCATCAGCGGTGTTCCAGTCGGCCGTCGACTACCTCATAAACCGAGTCGGCGAACTCCCGGCAGCGGGGGTCATGGGAGCAGACCACTGCCAGCACCCCCTCGTCGCACAACTTCCGCAGCAGTATGAACATCTCCCTCGTAGCGGCCGAATCCAGCGCTCCTGTCGGCTCGTCCGCCAGGAGCACGGCGCGGTCACCGGCCAGCGCGCGGGCAATACCCACCCGCTGCCGCTGGCCGCCGGATAGCTGACCTGGAAGTCGGTCCTCCAGCCCGGCCAGGCCCACGCGGGCCAATTGGGCGACAGCCTCTGCACGGGCGGCAGAGGACGTATCCCCGCGCGCCTCCAGCGGCAACGCAACGTTCTCGGCGGCGGTGAACTCCTCCACCAGCTGGTGGTGCTGGAAGACCACTCCGACGGCATCCAACCGCAGCCGCGCGCGCTGGGCCTCATCCGCCGCACTGACGTCGACACCGGCGACCTGGATGTCACCGGTATCGGCGACATCCAGGCCGGCCAGCAGGTTCAGCAGGGTCGACTTCCCGGAGCCGCTCGCCCCATATACGCAGACGAACTCGCCCGCGCTGGCGGCTAAGTTCACCTCCCGTGCGGCCCACACCGTTTCCACTGCCGATCGGTAGGCTTTACACAAGTCGCGCGTTTTGATGAGCGGTGCTCCGGTCATGTCGTCAGCCCTTCTGCTCTCTGAACGGTTTAGCAGCCGTACCTGGTTCGCCACGAGCTGACCTCGTCGCTGTTCAGCGGCGAGACGTTGTTGTCATTGGCTTCCGGAGCCATGCCCTGCCTGTCGCCAGTGCCGTTGAAGGCGCCGTACATACAGCCCGAGTGGGTGCCCGACTCGTTGGACCACGAGTCCATCGCGTTGTCGTTGTCGCCGCTCAGATTGACGAGCGTGCCGCTGCCGTGGGCCCGCTCGCCGATCATCCATTGGTAATCGTTATTGCCCCACATGCACATGTTGTCGTTGTTGCAGTCGCTTATCGCCGCGTTGGCCACGGGCGTAATCATCAGGGCGGAGCCGACGAGCATGACGGCAGCGATAGCCTTCTTGATTCTCACGTGCTCTCCATCTCGTGATTTCCGACATTCCATGTACACAGGCACCTCGGGATCACGCTGTCAGGCAAGCCGCGTTACGCAGCACGAACGCCTCGTCCGTACCGGCAGAAGCTTCCCCCCCAGATGCTTGCAAGATCGGATGGAATCACGTTGCGGAGCATTTCGACAACGCTCAGTTTCAGACAGCACGGCGCAAAGAGACCGTAGCAACTATCCGCCCGTGCAAGGCTTCACCCCGTGGCCGATCTTCGCCTGGCCCCCGAAAGCGGACCACTGGGCGACCTGCCAATAGGCGCCGACGTGTGACATGCCCCGGTTTACACTTACGCAATACCAGCGACTTCAGGTCACTTCGGTGCGCGGTGTCGCATTATCGCCGCCGAACTTCGCACGGTCTTCCAATTGCGCAAGCGAGGGATCGAACATCCGCCCCTTGGGCTCATTTTGGCCGAATCCTCGTCCGCAAACAGTATCATCCACTCCACTTCTGGGATTCAAGCCCTATGTAGGAGTTCACAACATGATCATGGTCGGACCTTTCTTGAGTCGACTCCAGGAGGTCAGGCTGCTGGCGAGGTAAACGAAGGCGTCATGCAGTTCGGTGCATCGTCTTATTTGATCAGAAACTCATGGGGTTCTCGTCCAGGACGTAACGGACGGTGGGGCCTCCGAAGTAGCCGCGGACGATGTGTGGCTGACGTTGCCGTCTGCGGAAAAACCGGCGGGTCTCGGTGGCGAGTTCGGCCTGGTTCCGGGCTCGGTGCTGCCGGGGCAGGCTGTGCTTATTGATACGAACTGGTTCGACTTCGCCGTCGAGTACGTTGAATGGAAGTGGCCCAGCGCATCCGGCAACAGTCGCAAGAACATGGCGAAGGCCCTAACTAGTGTCCTGAGTCGTTACTTCGTGGGCAGTACGCGGCAAGGGTGTCGTCGGCGGTCTTTGTCCAGACGAACGGCAGGGGGTTCTTGTCCCACTCGTTGGTCCAGTCGCGGATGTCCGTTCCAGTTCGGCGACGCTGCGGTGGGCCGTGCGGCGGACTTCGCGACGGGTCAGCCGGGCGAACCAGCCCTCGACGAGGCTGAGCCAGGACGCCGAGGTGGGGGTGAAGTGCAGGTGGAAGCAGGGGGCCGAAGCAGCCATTTCTTGACCGGCTCGGTCTCGTCCACCGCCAGAACCAGGGCGCTCTCCGGCGGGGACAGGTAGATGCCCACCACGTCACGGACCTTGGCCACGAACTGCGAATCGGTCGACAGCTTGCACGTCTCCACCAACGTGCGGCTTGAGGCCGCACGACGGCAGGCCACCGGCCTTCGCCCGCGACCTCTGTAAGCCCCGCAACGTGGTGGAGCGCTGTTTCTCACGGCTCAAGCAGTTCCGGGCCATCGCGACACGGTTCGACAGGCTGGCCGCCCGCTACCGGGCAGGACTCCACCGTGCGGCACTCATCCTCTGGTCCTCCGGCTCCGCGAACCCGGCCAACATCCGCCACCAGACAGACCCCAGGGCCGCTGGGCCGCTTACACCGCCCGGCCTCAGAACACCAGGCCGGCAGGCCGACGGGTCCGCGGGGTGGCTTGCCGGTCCTTGCCGGTCGTCGGGGCCGAGGAGTGACGAGCCCCGGCGGCCGGCCTCAGCGCTGTGACTTGACCTTGTGCCCCCTGCCCCACTGGAGCCCCCACCCGTACAACCGGTCCAGCTCCGCCTGGAAGCCGTAGACGAACTTCACCTCGCGCCGCACCCACACCTCGTTCTTCACGTTCTCGATCATCACGACCGCGCAGGACCGGGCCTGGGGGTGACGTTCGTCCAGGCCGATCTCGATGCGGGGGCCGTTGCTGGGGTAGAGCGTGACGATCGCGTGGGTACGGTCGAACGCCGGCGTCTGGTCGTAGATGTAGACGAAGACCAGCAGGCGTTTGATGGCCTCGCGCTGGTCGAGATTGACGTAGATCGTCTCACCGGACCCCGAGCCGAACCGGTCGTCGCCGCTGAGCTTGACATACGGCGGTGCGTTGACGTCGCCGAGGTAGCCGCCGAGCGGCTGGACGACGCCCTTGGTGCCGTCCTGGAGCTCGTACAGGCAGCCCAGGTCGAGGTCGACGTTGACCATGCTCTGGCTGTGGCCCATGACCTCCGGCGGCCTGAGCGCCTTGAAGGGGTGCCGCAGCAGGCTCTCCCGCTGGGGCCCGCCGATGTCGGAGGTGCGCATGCGCCAGGTCAGGTTGATGCGCAGATGCCCGGTCGCCGCCTCCTGCTTGGTGAGCGACACCTGGCTGTGCCGCTTGGTCAGCTCGATCGCGTTGCTGGCCGCGCTGCCCGAGTCGAACACGGCCGCACGCCCACGCCACAGCCCGTCAAACAAGCCCATTCCCGCCCCCAGACTCCCCACTCACCGTGCCGTGCCGTGCCCTGCCGCCCACGACCGACGGGGCGGCCGTCGAGGACATCACGTCGTCCTCGCCGGCCGCCCCGAACAGAGCGTTCCTCACCCGAACGGGTGTCACACCCCGGACGGCACCTCAGTCTTGTCCGAGCCTGCCGAACCCTCGGCGGCCGCGAGGGCGCGGTTGCGGCGGACGGAGGACCAGAACGAGGCGGCGATCAGCACGACACCGATCGAGCCGGTGATGAGCTCGGAGATCTCGTACTGGATGGTGACCAGCAGGATCACCGCGAGCGCGCCGATGGCGTAGTGGGCGCCGTGCTCCAGGTAGACGTAGTCGTCGAGGGTGCCCTGGCGGACCAGGTAGACGGTGAGCGACCGGACGTACATGGCGCCGACGCCCAGGCCGAGGGCCATCAGCACGATGTCGTTGGTGATGGCGAACGCGCCGATCACACCGTCGAAGGAGAAGGACGCGTCCAGGACCTCCAGGTAGAGGAACATGAAGAAGGCGGCCTTGCCGGCCAGCAGCATGACGGGCTTGCCGCTGCGCTGGGCCTCTTCCTCCTGCTCGTGCTCGCGCTCCTCCTCTTCCTCCAGCTTGTCCTCGAAGTAGCCGGACAGACCGCCGACGATCATGTACGTGATGAGGCCGGCGACGCCGGAGAGCAGCACCGTCTCGGCCTTGTCGGCGGGGCCGGCGTGCAGGTGGGCGTGGGTGGCGAAGGTCATCGCGGTGATCAGCAGGACGATCAGGGCGATGCAGACCGACAGCATGTCGATCTTGCCGAGCTTGGCCAGCGGGCGCTCCAGCCAGCCCAGCCACTTGATGTCGCGGTCCTCGAAGATGAAGTCGAGGAAGATCATGAGCAGGAACATGCCACCGAACGCGGCGATCGCCGGGTGCGCGTCGGTGACCAGCTCCTGGTAGCGCTCCTTGTCGGTGAGCGCCAGGTCGACGGCCTCGATCGGGCCGAGCTGGGCGCTGATGGCGACGATGACGACCGGGAAGACCAGCCGCATGCCGAACACGGCGATCAGGATGCCGATGGTGAGGAAGATGCGCTGCCAGAAGGCGTTCATCTTCTTCAGGATCCCGGCGTTGACCACCGCGTTGTCGAAGGACAGCGAAATTTCGAGGATGCAGAGGATCGCCACGATGCCGAAGGCGGTCCACCCCCCGTAGAAGACCGCCGCGACGAGGCCGAGCGCGGTGACCGCGAACGACCAGCCGAAGGTTTTCAGAACCACTGGCTACCCAATCCCTTGTGTACGGGGTGTACGGGTCTCCCCCGCGCCGCACCCGGCTTTACGAAACGTTGACCCCAAAGTCTAGAGCGATGCCTCTCAGCCCCGACGCGTACCCCTGTCCCACCGCCCGGAACTTCCATTCTCCCTGGTAGCGGTAGACCTCGCCGAAGATCATGGCGGTCTCCGTGGAGGCGTCCTCGCTGAGGTCGTAGCGCGCGAGTTCCTGGCCGTCGGCCTGGTTCACCACGCGGATGAAGGCATTGCTGACCTGGCCGAAGGTCTGGCCGCGCTCGTCGGCCAGGTGGATCGAGACCGGGAAGACGATCTTGTCGCAGTGGGCGGGCACCTTGGAGAGGTCGAGCAGGATCGACTCGTCGTCGCCGTCGCCCTCACCGGTGAGGTTGTCACCGGTGTGCTCCACCGAGCCGTCCGGGCTCTTGAGCTGGTTGTAGAAGACGAACCACTCGTCGCCGAGCACCCGTCCGCCGCTGCACACCAGGGCGCTGGCGTCGAGGTCGAAGGGGGCTCCGGTGGTGGAGCGCGCGTCCCAGCCGAGCCCGATCATCACCTGTGTGAGGTTCGGCGCGGCCTTGGACAGGGAGACGTTGCCCCCCTTGGCGAGCGTGACGCCCATGATGCTGTCCTCCCCTGGGTGCTGCCTGATGTGGTTGTCCTGCGCGTCCGGCGCCGCACGCAAACGTGCGGCGCCGGACGGGCGGAACGAAACGGACCGTGGCTCAGACGTTGACGCCGAAGTCCTGCGCGATGCCGCGCAGCCCGGAGGCGTACCCCTGGCCGATGGCGCGGAACTTCCACTCCGCGCCGTGCCGGTACAGCTCGCCGAAGACCATCGCGGTCTCGGTCGAGGCGTCCTCGGAGAGGTCGTAGCGGGCGATCTCGGCGCCGCCGGCCTGGTTGACGACGCGGATGAAGGCGTTGCGGACCTGGCCGAAGGACTGCTGGCGGTTCTCGGCGTCGTAGATCGACACCGGGAAGACGATCTTCTCGATCTCGGCGGGGACGCCGGCCAGGTTGACCTTGATCTGCTCGTCGTCGCCCTCGCCCTCACCGGTGAGGTTGTCACCGGTGTGCTCGACCGAGCCGTCGGGGCTCTTGAGGTTGTTGAAGAAGATGAAGTGCTGGTCGCTGCCGACCTTGCCCGAGTTGTTCAGCAGCAGCGCGCTGGCGTCGAGGTCGAAGTCCGTGCCGGTCGTGGTGCGCACGTCCCACCCCAGACCGACGATGACCGCGGTCAGGCCCGGGGCCTCCTTGGTCAGCGATACGTTGCCGCCCTTGCTGAGGCTGACTCCCACGAGTCCTCCATTGGTGTCCAGGGGCGGGTGCCCCGTCGTGCGTTGGTATTCGATCGAACGAGTCGATCCTAGTGACGGGTTCCCGGCCGCAGCAGGCCTTGGGGCCGTCGAATCACAGGGTGTCGAGCGCCTTGACGTACTCGTTCAGGTCACGGGCGTCCGGCAGGCCGTTGACGACGGTCCAGCGGACCACGCCCTCCTTGTCGATGACGAAGGTGCCGCGCACCGCGCAGCCCTTGTCCTCGTCGAAGACGTCGTACGCGCGGCTGACCTCGCCGTGCGGCCAGAAGTCGCTGAGCAGCGGATACTCCAGGTTCTCCTGCTCGGCGAAGACCCGCAGGGTGTGAATGGAGTCGTTGGAGACGGCGAGCACCTGGGTGTCGCGGTCGGAGAACTCCGGGAGCTTGTCCCGGACCTCGCACAGCTCGCCGGTGCACACGCCGGTGAAGGCGAAGGGGTAGAAGAGCAGCACGACGTTCCGCTCACCGCGGAAGTCCGAGAGCTTCACGGCCCGGCCGTGGTTGTCCTGCAGCTCGAAGTCGGGGGCCTTGTCGCCGACCTGGATGGCCATCGTCGTCCCTTCGGTGGGGCTGTTCGGGTGGACACCACCCTACGCAGCGATCACCGGCGGACGGCGGACGGGCTGACCCCGGTCAGCCCGTCCCTCGTTCAACGAACGGTCACCGCTTGGACTTGGCGGCCTTCGGCGTCGCCAGACGGCTGCCGCTCCAGTCCTTGCCGACGCTGACGCTCTTGGACGCGGTCAGCCCGGCCGTGGTCGCGGCTTCCGAGATGTCGCTCGGCTCCACGTATCCCGTACGGCCGGTCTTCGGCGTCAGGAGCAGAATCGCGCCGCCTTCCTCGATGTACGTGGTGGCATCCACCAGCGCATCCGTCAGGTCGCCGTCGTCATCACGGAACCACAGCACGACGGCGTCGGCCACGTCCTCGTAGTCCTCGTCCATCAGGTCGCCCTCGATGGCTTCCTCGATGGCCTCGCGGAGCTCCTGATCGACGTCGTCGTCGTAGCCGATCTCCTGGACCACCTGCCCGGGCTGGAACCCCAGCCTGGCGGCAGGGTTCGTCCGCTCCTCCGCGTGGTCCGCGGTCGCGCTCACGGGTTGCCTCCTGATCATGTCTTGGTGAATAACTCAGCCACGCGCGTGCGCGAAGCATTGGCCGTAGTCCACACGGGCGGGGCGGATCGCGCAAGTACCCGGCGGTTCGGACCGCCGAAACGGTGACGATCCCGGCCGTGTCGCCGCAACTCCAGGCATGCCATCGCGATCGATGGTGACGTACACCACACCTATCTGCCCCATATGCACCTTTGGGAATCATCCATGGGTACGAGATTCGCATGACTCTGCGCCACCAGCCGACCCGGGGACTCCCCCCGGGGCATTCGTTACTTCTGAGTAGAGGTGACGTTTGCAGCCCCGAGGTACACGATGGGGAACGGTGCAGGCTTACCGAAAACCCTCGATAATCGGCCCTCTGACAGGTAAGGACCAGCGTGGCTTCCGGATCCGATCGCAATCCGATCATCATTGGCGGCCTTCCGAGTCAGGTTCCTGACTTCGATCCCGAGGAGACCCAGGAGTGGCTGGACTCCCTCGACGCCGCCATCGACGAGCGCGGCCGCGAGCGCGCCCGCTACCTGATGCTGCGCCTGATCGAGCGGGCCCGCGAGAAGCGCGTGGCCGTGCCCGAGATGCGCAGCACGGACTACGTCAACACCATCCCCACCAAGAACGAACCGTTCTTCCCGGGCAACGAGGAGATCGAGCGCAGGATCCTCAACGCCACCCGCTGGAACGCGGCCGTGATGGTCTCCCGGGCCCAGCGCCCGGGCATCGGCGTCGGCGGCCACATCGCCACCTTCGCCTCCTCGGCCTCCCTCTACGACGTGGGCTTCAACCACTTCTTCCGGGGCAAGGACGAGGGCGACGGCGGCGACCAGGTCTTCTTCCAGGGGCACGCCTCCCCGGGCATCTACGCCCGCGCGTTCCTGCTCGACCGGCTCTCCGAGCAGCACCTGGACGGCTTCCGCCAGGAGCGGTCCAAGGCGCCGTACGGCCTGTCGTCGTACCCGCACCCGCGGCTGATGCCGGAGTTCTGGGAGTTCCCGACCGTGTCGATGGGCCTGGGGCCGATCGGCGCGATCTACCAGGCGCGGATGAACCGGTACCTGCACGCGCGCGGGATCGCGGACACCTCCGCGTCGCACGTGTGGGCCTTCCTCGGCGACGGCGAGATGGACGAGCCGGAGTCGCTCGGCCAGCTGACCATCGCCGCCCGCGAGGGCCTGGACAACCTGACCTTCGTCGTCAACTGCAACCTGCAGCGGCTGGACGGCCCGGTGCGCGGCAACGGCAAGGTGATCCAGGAACTGGAGTCGGTCTTCCGGGGCGCCGGCTGGAACGTGATCAAACTGATCTGGGACCGCACCTGGGACCCGCTGCTCGCCCGGGACCGGGACGGCGTGCTGGTCAACAAGATGAACACCACGCCGGACGGCCAGTTCCAGACGTACGCGACGGAGACCGGCGCCTACATCCGCGACCACTTCTTCGGCGACGACCACCGGCTGCGCGCGATGGTCGAGAACATGACCGACCACCAGATCCTGATGCTGGGCCGCGGCGGCCACGACCACCGGAAGATCTTCGCCGCGTACCAGGCGGCCGTCGAGCACAAGGGCCAGCCGACGGTGATCCTGGCCAAGACGGTCAAGGGCTGGACGCTCGGCCCGAACTTCGAGGGCCGCAACGCCACGCACCAGATGAAGAAGCTGACGGTCGACGACCTCAAGCGCTTCCGGGACCGGCTGCACCTGCCGATCTCGGACCGGGACCTGGAGTCCGGCCCGCCGCCGTACTACCACCCGGGCCGGGAGTCGGAGGAGATCCAGTACATGCACGACCGCCGCAGGTCGCTCGGCGGTTACGTGCCCACCCGCGTGGTCCGCTCCCAGCCGCTCGCGCTGCCGGACGACAAGGCGTACGCGACCGTGAAGAAGGGCACGGGCCAGCAGTCCATCGCGACGACCATGGCCTTCGTCCGGCTGCTCAAGGACCTCATGCGGGACAAGGAGATCGGCAAGCGTTTCGTGCTGATCGCGCCGGACGAGTACCGCACGTTCGGCATGGACTCCTTCTTCCCGTCCGCGAAGATCTACAACCCGCTGGGCCAGCAGTACGAGGCCGTCGACCGGGAGCTGCTGCTCGCCTACAAGGAGTCGCCGACCGGGCAGATGCTGCACGACGGCATCTCCGAGGCGGGCTGCACGGCGTCGCTGATCGCGGCGGGTTCGGCGTACGCCACGCACGGCGAGCCGCTGATCCCGGTCTACGTCTTCTACTCGATGTTCGGCTTCCAGCGCACCGGCGACCAGTTCTGGCAGATGGCCGACCAGCTGGCGCGCGGTTTCGTACTGGGTGCGACCGCGGGGCGTACGACACTGACCGGCGAGGGTCTGCAGCACGCGGACGGGCACTCCCAGCTGCTCGCCTCGACGAACCCGGCCTGTGTGGCGTACGACCCGGCGTTCGGCTTCGAGATCGCGCACATCGTCCAGGACGGTCTGCGCCGGATGTACGGCGGGACGCCCGAGCACCCGCACGGCGAGGACGTCTTCTACTACCTGACCGTCTACAACGAGCCGATCCAGCACCCGGCCGAGCCGGAGAACGTGGACGTCGAGGGCATCCTCAAGGGCGTCCACCGGTTCAGCGAGGGCACGTCGGGGGCGATCCCGGCGCAGATCGTCGCGTCGGGCGTGGCGGTGCCGTGGGCGGTCGAGGCGCAGCGGATCCTCGCCGAGGAGTGGAACGTACGCGCCGACGTCTGGTCGGCGACCTCCTGGAACGAGCTGCGGCGGGACGCCGTGGCGTGCGAGGAGCACAACCTGCTGCACCCGGAGGAGGAGCAGCGGGTGCCCTACGTCACACGGAAGCTGAGCGGCGCCGAGGGACCGTTCGTGGCCGTCTCCGACTGGATGCGGTCGGTTCCGGACCAGATCGCGCGGTGGGTGCCGGGGACGTACCAGTCGCTGGGTGCGGACGGCTTCGGCTTCGCGGACACCCGTGGCGCGGCGCGGCGCTTCTTCCACATCGACGCGCAGTCGATCGTGGTGGCGGTACTGGCCGAGCTGGCGAAGGAGGGGAAGGTGGACCGGTCGGCGCTCAAGCAGGCGATCGACCGCTACCGGATCCTCGACGTGGCGGCGGCCGACCCGGGCGTCGCGGGCGGCGACGCGTAGCGGCCGTCGCACCGCGGGCGGCTCCGAGCGGTTCCGGCCGGTCCGGCCGGTGGCGAGGGCGGCGGGGCCCGGGCCCCGCCGCCCTCGCGCGTTCCCTACGATGCGGGCATGAAGGAGCAATCGGCGCAGCTGCGGTGGGAACGGCACACCCAACGGCCGCTGCTGGCACTGGCCGTGCTGTTCGCCGTCGCCTACGCGGCGCCGATCGTGGTCGGTTCGGCGGGGCGGACGCTGACGGCGGCCTGCCAGATCGTGGAGTGGGTGGTCTGGGCGGCGTTCGCGGCCGACTACCTGGTGCGGCTGTATCTGACGCCGGACCGGCGGGACTTCGTACGGCGCCACTGGCTGGACCTGTGCGCGGTCGTCCTGCCCCTGCTCCAGCCGCTGCGACTGCTGCGGCTGGTGTCGACCCTGCTGCTGGTGGGGCGGCGGGCGCGCATCGCCTCGCAGATACGGCTGACGACCTATGTGGCCGGCGCGGTGGTGGGGCTGCTGATGTTCGGGTCGCTGGCCGTGCTGTCGGTGGAGCGGGACGCGCCCGGCGGGAACATCCGGACACTGGGTGACGCGGTGTGGTGGTCGTTCACCACGATGACGACCGTGGGGTACGGGGACCACGCGCCGACGACCGGGGTGGGGCGGTTGCTGGCGGTGGGGCTGATGCTGTCGGGGATCGCCCTGCTCGGTGTGGTGACCGCGAACATCGCCGCGTGGTTCATCGCGCGCTTCGACGACGACGCCGAGGAGCGGCGGCAGACGGAGGCCATCGCGGCACTGACGGAGGAGGTCCGGGCCCTGCGGGCCCAGGTCGCCGCGCTGTCGGCGGCGGGGCCGGCCTTCGGGGCGGAGCCGGTGCCGGGACCGGCCTTCGGAGCGGAGCCGGCGGCGGGGCCGGCCCTCGGAGCGGAGCCGGCGCCAGGGCCGGCCCTCGGAGCGGAGCCGGCGCCAGGGCCGGCCCTCGGAGCGGAGCCGGT